>NZ_JBXGGF010000007.1:0-93218 GCF_056854695.1 Mesomycoplasma sp. | reverse complement strand
TCAGTGTTTGCTAAAACAATAGCTGGTAGAGATCTTGAATTTGCTACCAAACCAGCACTTTCTAACATTTTTTCTGCAGAACAAGCTGGTAGTCAAGTTAGTCTTACAATGTTGCTCCAAAATGCAACTAACCACTTTACTGGCGCTAATATTTACTATCGTGCTTATGATAGTAGTAAACAAGATGCAGAAGTTGGAAACTGAAAAGACACAGATACCAAAATTGTAGCCCAAGTTTTTAATGACACTAGCATCAAAGGTGTCACAGCTACAAAATTAGAAAAAGGTAAAAACTATATCATTACCAAAGTGGAAATGATAGGTGAAGGTTATCAATCTTCTAAAGGTAATCAAGATATTCTTTTAGTATCCCGAAATATTGACTTACCAGATAGAATCTTTAGTGTTTCAGCACCAATCACTGTTGCTTCTGTAGAGCAATTAAAAGATACTATTGATTCAGCAAGTATTAGAGTTAATTTTGATAATGCCTCTATTAATATTGTGGGAAATGATGAAATTACCATTTCTTACTATCGTGCAGGTACAAGTGAGATTTTAACCAAAACAGGTCATATAACTCAAGGTCAACATTATGCTGACTTTGATTTATCTGATTTAGCTATTGGTTCTAAGTATTACTTAAACTCAGTTAAAATTAAAAAAACATTAATTAATGATCGTATTTTAGGTATTCTTTATAAAAATGTAGCAGCTTTATATAGTGACACTGTTTCTGTAGAACAAAGATCATTTTATACAACTAGTGGAATTACCAAAGTCGTTTATGATAATAGTCGTGAAGGAGAAGTTTATGCTGACTTTTTCTTAGCAGATGCTCGTGGTGATTATAAAGGCGCAACTGCAAAACTACATTATTCATTGATAAGTCAAGACAAGGCTCTTTATGATGAGCAAAAAACTAGAAAAACTCAAACAACTAAATTAGCAGATACAGCTGTTAATGGAGTTAGTCAAACTGGTGCTGCTAAAAGACGTGGTAAAAGAGCAGCAACTGCTGTATCTAATTATGAGTCAGGAAATTTTGAAGTTTTAGGTAATCGTATTAGAGTTAATTTAACAGGGCTTGTTAAAAAAGGTGAGTATCACATTGATAGTCAAGCTCTTGAGTTAGTTAGCGCTCCTCATGCAACTGAAAAAGATAATTCAATCAAACATGGACAACCTCGTTTGCAAACTGCGCATTCAAGAATTCCTTTTAAAGCACATTTACTAGACCAGTTTGAAAATAGCACTTTTGATACAATTCCAAAAAGTGCTACTATAACCTCAATTACTCAAAGTCAAGTTGGAGAAAAAAATGCTCAGTTTAGCATTGTTTTTGATACCCATGATTCATATCTTTATAATGGAGTTAAAATTAAAGCTAAACTACAAAAAGTTGGTGATGAAACCCAAGTAGTTGAAGTTGAGGGAATTGTTTCGGCAGCAAATGGTAACCAACAAGTTAATTTTGATGCAACTGGATTGCTACAAGGTTCACGTTATCAACTTGTGTCTTTCCATCGTGAAGAATTCCCTGATGAGCAAATTGAAATAATAAATGGTCCAACAGTTAACTTTACTTCTCAATTTGTTGACACAGAAGCAGCTATTAAAGATATTAAATATACTAATATTGGTGAAACTAAAGCTAGAATTAACCTTGAACTTGAAGATCAAGGTCGACAAGTTGCTGATAACTCTCCAGTTACAGTTACATTGACATATCACCATTATGAACCCCAAACTAGTAAACAAGTATTTGTAGACAAAGATGTAACAGCTACAAATTCTTCTATTAGTAATTTTTATAGTTTTGATTTAGATAATCTAGATAAAGAGACAAACTATACTATTAAATCTATTAGTTTTAATAAAACAAAAGGTAGACAGTCATCTACAATTACTCTTAAAGATTTAGAAGCAACTCAATCAACATTAAATACTGAAAAACACTTTACAACTACAGGTACAACTGTTACAGTTAAAGAAATTAATGTTACAGATATTCATCCTACTACAGCTAAACTTGCATTAACATTTGCTGACCAAGATCGTATTTTATTGCGTAGTCAAGATAGTCGGGTACAACAAGTTCAAGTTACATATCAAAATTTGAACTCACAAGAAAGTCACACTCAAGTTGCTAATATGAACATTGATGAGATTGGTCATAAAGGTGAAGTTTCATTAACTAGACTTGAGGCTGGTTCTAACTATCAAATTACTAAAGTAGCATTAGCTCACAATGATGCTATTACTTTTAGCTTTGATGATTCTGCAGGATCACACGCTGGTATTGACAAGCAATTTTTCAAAACTACTCCAACATTTAAATCTATGCATACCAAATCACTAACAGAGGTTAGTGGGCAAATTGATATTGAACTTAATGATAAAGCTGGTCAGCTAGATGGTTCATCAATTAAAATCACTTATCAAAAGTTGGATGATAATGGGCACACAATTGGTCAAACAAAAACCATAAACACTACAGTTAATGGTGCTAAAGCAGCTGTGAATTTATCTAATTTAGATAGAGCTGCAACATATTCTATTGAAAAAATTGAGTATCAAAAAGCAGGTGGTACTGCTTTTGAAGATTTACAAGGTTATCCTACAACATCTGATCATCAAAAACTTATTTTAATTGCTCAATCAACAACTATTGAAGGTGTGAGTTACACAAGTGGTGACAAAAATGCATCTTTAACTATTAATTTTGCAATTGGGGATACTAAATTTTTAGATGGCCGTACATTCCAAGTTGAACTAGAAACACTTGTAGGGGGAATTAAAACAACTGCTCAAGGAACTATTACACATGGTCAACACCAATTAGTAATTTCTTCTATACCTAATTTAACACCCGCAACTTATTACAATGTAGTTAAAGTTGAAGATATTACAAGCATTCCAGAATCTAATCCTATTACTAAACAAAAATTAACTACAATCAACTTTACTCCAACTGCAAGACAACAAGCATATTTAGCAACCAAACCAGAAGTTACTAATGTAAATGTTACTCAAATTTCTGAGAGAAAATATGCAATTAGTATGTCTATTAGCGACCCATTGCGTTCTAATACACAACCTATAAACTCTTCAGGTGCACAAAAATTTGAATCATTTAATGACCGTATAGTTGAAGTTAAATATAAAGAAACTACTCAAGCAGGTGGAGTGGTAATTTCAGGGCCACAAGCAGTTGAACAAAAAGCAGAAGCTACAATTTCTAATGGACAGATTTATGTTGAACTTGATAATTTAGAAAAAGGTGCAACCTACAAAATTGAATCAGTTGTTTTAAAAAATGGTGAAATGGATAAGATTGCAAATGCAGATGTTATTTATACAAGTGCAAATAATTTATTTATTTCAGATCAAGTTAGTTTTACTACACCAAAACATAAAACCTCAAGTACAAGTAAAAATGATTTAAATTTTACAATTACACCAATGAGTGCAACTGTTACAGAAATAACACAAGAAGGTGTTGAACCAAATAATGTAAAAATTAAAGTTAAATTTGGAGAAACAGAAGACAACTTTCTTAAAACAGACTCTAATAAAACATTTGAGCTTGTGTACCAAGGTATTGGTGGGCATGAACAAAAAACAACTCTTACAAAACAAGGTGAATATTATGTTGCAACAATAACTACTGGATTAGAGTTTGGTTCATTATATAATATTTCTGCAATTGTAGATAAATCGGCTAGTGATAAATTAACTACTATCAATTATAATCAAAAGGCACTTTTAAAACGTCATTTTTCAACTCAACCTGTAATTTCATCTATCTCAACATCAGCTGTACCAGGGGATGATATTGCTCAAAATATTAGAATTGATTTTAAAGATCAAGGTAATATTTTGAAAAATGGTGATTACATTTTACATTTTAAAGATATCAATAATATTGATAATTCAAATCCAAGTGCTTTAACTAATCAAAAACAACAAGAAGTAACAATAACAAACGGTGTGCTTAAAGCTAAATTGACAAATCTTGCAAAATATGGGCAATATGAAATTGTCAATTTGGTTAAAAAAGATGAAGCTTCATATATAGTAAATCCATCAAAAAATTTAGGGCAAGAACAAAAACAATTCATTGTTTGACCTCAGAGTCTTGAAATTAAAAATGTTGCTATTACACCTAATAGTGGAACTAATAAAAATGGATTAAATATCGTTGTATCTCTTGATCAATCATATAGAAGATATTTAAAACACTTTGGTACTGCTCATCAGGTAAAACTTGTTTTAAATACTCCTGATGATAGAACTATTCAAGATGGGTTACCTAGTTTTCGAAGTACAAATGCAAGTGATGCAAGCACTACGGTTAATCAAGATCCTACTTTATCATATGAATGGTCCGATTTTAATAATCAAGTAGGCGATAGAACAAAATTTCAAGTTAAAAACCTTGATTTTCTTTCAGATACTCATAAATTACCAGTTGTTTTTAAATATAATACTCAAGTACCAAACAGATTCACTTATCAAGATTTATTTTTCACTTCTGCTCCGATTATAGATTCGGTTAGAGCAAAAGCGCTTGGTGAAAATAGTGGTGAATTTGTTGTTGCTATCCAAGATGAGTTTGGAAGTTTCTCTGGTAAGATGTTGGAAATTACTTATGGTACACCAGATGAACATGGAATTATTAGTAATCAACAAACAATAAGATCTGTTTTATATATATCTACTAAACTATCTTCAACTAATTCAAAACTATCACATGGAACTAAATTAAAATTATCTGAAGCTACTTTTATTTTAAAAGGTTTAACTAAATTTACAAATTATAAAATTATATCTGCAAAAATTGTTGATGACACAAGCGCTCACACTCCAACTATTGGTAATAAAAACGATAGTGCAACAAATGCGGCTATTTTAACATTGCCTAGTGAGAATAATGATAACACTTTACACTTCCAAACATTAGCAAATTCTTTTACAATAACTAATATAGAGCAAGTAAATACTAATAGTTTGAAGAAAGATGAAGCTACTATTAAAATTTACTTTGATGGAGTAAATGATAAGTGATTGAATGAAATTAAAAATAATGGTCAAGAACTCTACTTACGTTATAAATCACTTAAAGATGGTCGAGTTCATACATCTATAGCAAGTGTAATTCCAAGTGGTAACGCTTTTGAATATATATTGCAAAATTTAGATCCGGGTGTTAAGTATCAAATTTTAAGCTTATCTAAAACTGAATCTCTTACGGATAATCAAATAAGTGTAAATATTAGTGATAATGCTAAAAATAAAGTATTTTTCAATACTTTACCAACCATTAAACGTGTTAGTTATACTCCTAGACCAAGAAGAAATATTGTTGATATCACTTTAGACTTGGAGAACACAGCTGATATACAGTTGTGAACAGTACAAAAACCAGCTAAAGCTACACCAAAATCTAAAAAAGGTACAAGACAATCTGGAACCCAATCTACTGGTCCTAGTTTAAGTATCACTTTGAACCATATTGGTGACAATGGAACTCCTGAATCTAAAGAAATTGTTGTTAGCCCGATTTCAATTATCACAAATAAAGGTGCATCTAGTACAAAGAGGGTTAAATTCAATTTACCTATTGATGGGACCAAAATCAACTCTGGTAACTTTTATCGAATTAAATCAATTACAATAAATAATAAAACTTTAGAATTTTCAAAAGATATACCGGATAATAAAAGAAATATTGACTCTGGTGTTGGTAGAACATCTATTGCAACTATTATCTCAAGTGATGCAACAGTTAGTTCAGGTTTATTTAGTGTTAAATTCAAACCAACCGATCACTTTCTAGTTGGTAATTATAAAGCAAGAATTAAATACGGAACTCCAAACACTTCATCTGTTAACGATTTAATATCCCAGCCTGTTGATATTACTAGTGCAGGATTGACAAATACAGGTATTAAATTTAATCTTACCAATTTAGTTGCAGGTCAAACGTATAATATTAAAGAAGTTTTTGTTGAACGGGTAGATGGTAAAACTGATTTTCATGGTATTCCTTTACCAGAAAAATTAAATGTGGATCCAATGAATGATCCTAGGAAAAATATTAATGTAAATGGAATAAACAGTGCAAAACTTAAAACAGATGTTGATGTTGAAAATATTACTTGAACTTCTAGTCAAGAAAAACAAGCCACTATTAGTGTTTATTTTAGAAACGACAATAATAGATTGCAAGAAATTTTTCGGAATAATAAGTTGAGATTAACTTATAAACTTTATGATTCAGGGAATACTAGATTTAATATTTATAAAAATTATTTAGATTTTAAAACTACTCATTCTAATGGTGATAATGTTGAAATATCTAGTGTACAAAATGGAAATGTTATTAATTTTAATATCAATGATGCATTCAAAGGTGCAACATATTATGTAGAGAAAGTGGAGTGGATTCCAAATAATCATCCCAATTCACCTATGACCATACCATTTGAAACACAAATAAATAGTATTTCAGAACGTACATTCGTTATTAAAGCAAGTACTGCTACAATCGATAGTGTAGTATCACCTTTTAAAGAATCAACTAACACTAGCGCTAAGGTGACATTGAATTTTGATGCAAGTGATGTTTTCTTAGCAGGTAAGAAGGTTGCTCTTGAGTACTATGATAAATCTGATCGCACTAAATCAAAAATTTATAGTCAATCAATTACGACTTCTCCATCAATAATTTCAACATCTATAAATGAACACAATAATGTTTCTGCTGTTTTTGATATTCAAGGTCTTAAAGCAGGTGCTTCTTATCAAGTTGTTAAAGCGATTGTAGGGGATGAGTCTATTGCAGTCACTTTGAAGAATGGTTTAGATTCTGGAAATGGGGATCAAGTTACATTTCAAACCGCTACTGAAATTAAAACAATTCAAGTCACTAATGAAAATGATACATCAGCAAATATTGTTTTAAATGTTGATAATAATTTAACAAGTAATAATTTACAATACACAGATAATGATAGAGTTCAAATAACTCTGAAACCTATAACCATTATTACTAAACATAATGACCCAGGTTTAGCTCGTGATGTTACAGTAGAGGGACAATTTCAAGATAATGGGCATAAAATCGTTGTTGATAATAGTAAGTTTGAAAATAGTCATACTTTACAACGGTATACTGAGTATTATATTGATGCAGTTACCATCACACCAGAAGGTGCATATGCTGATGAAAAAAATACTCATATTTACTTTAATCCTAGTTTAGATGCTAGTGGTCTTTTTAATTCGAGTCGTTATTTTAAAACTACCGGAAGAGAGATTCATTTGGATAATACTAAAAATGATGACGGGTTTGTTAAAGGTTATAAAGCTGAAGCTATTTCAACTACATCGGCTAGATTAACTTTTCAAGTTGATCAAATAGGACAAGCAATAGTAAAAGGTAAAACTTTTGTATTAAAAATGAAAAACGCAGATGACACTGGGAATGAACAAGAAACTACTTTTGCATCATCTTTTAACTCTAAAGGTCAAATAAGTTTTTTAATTGATACTAATAATTCAAATCAATTATTAGCTGCTGGTGGAAAATATAAAGTTAAAGGAGTGACAGAATTTCTTAGTAGTAGTAGTAGTAGTAGTAGTAGTATTGTTGATGCTATTGACAAAGAGTTTGCAACAAAATATGAAGATGAAAAGGTTGTAAGTGTTGAGGTTTTAAAACCTGAGCAAACAGGTATGTGAAATTTGGCACCTTATCAATATGATTTGGGTTTTAAACTTCATTTAACTAATGAAAATATAGTAGGTAATAGACAAAATCAACAATTAAAAATTACTTATAATAATGTAGGACAGACTATTACAAAAACAGCGGTTTGAAATGCAAATGATGAAAGTTACAAACTTCAGATAAATGATGTAAGGGATTTAATCGGTAAAACTTTAACATTATCTATTGATAATTTTACACAAAAAGACAATCCATTATCACTAACAGCTAATAAACAAATAACACTTAATAAATTTACTACAGATTATGATATTACAACCTCACTTAATTCAACTTTTTTAATTGAAGGCGCAGTGAGTACTGATGTTTCAATTCCTAATCTTATAGGATTTACAATAGCTGTTTATGACCCAACGGATGCCATTAAACCAACTCCTTTAATTTCATCAGCTAATTCATTAGATGGAAATAGATTTTATATGATTCATTATGATGAAAATGTTGTCAAAGTACCCACTAACTTCAATCTTATATCAACAAATAGGCAAAATCCAAATGGCTATAATATAAATTCTTGAGAATATTTTTTTAATCCACCTAAAAAATTAGGTGCGGCAAATCAAAATTTTGCTCTCGTAGATGCTGTTCATAAGGTTGTGGATAATAATTGAATGAATTCAATAGATCAAGGAGAAGGTACTGAGAATAAATCTAAAGGACTTAATAATGTATTTAGCCAATCAAATGCTATTGCCAATCCATTTTATTTTTTTGACCTTGCATTTGAAGATGTTACAAAAGGTCATGTGACAAATCAAACTATAACAAAAGAATCAAATATTAAACCTGAATATTTGCGTATTGATTCTATTCAAAACAGAGAGTACACACCTTATAAAGAAAAAACTAAATTAATTACTTTTTATTATAATTATCAAAATAATTTTAATGCATTTTTTGGTTCATCATTTATTGAAATGGATCTTACTCAATTTAAAATTTTTGACCAAACACCATTTGTCAGAAAATCATATATTATGAGGAAAGGTTTAAATAATAACACACAAGTTTCAAATAATAAATGATTCACTTTTCCGGAAAAAACAAAAGATAGATTTGTTGTCAAGAGTTTGCGTTATGCAACTTTTGATGACCCTAGTTTTAGTAAGTTTTTAGGTAATCAAACAAGTTCTGTTGTAACATATAAGGATAATGTTGAAAAACATTATCCTTCCGGTTATCAAAATGATGATGGAACTTTATTTGCTTATGCTAATTTAAAAGTTAAAAATATTTTTGGTGATATTTTGGCTCCATTATATTTGCCAAATCCTGAATCTTATAATAATCCTAACTTTGCTCTTTTAGATTCTAAATATCAATTGAAAAATGGGCAACCTACATTTAGTGTAAGGATATCTGATAAATCATGGCGAGAATTGGCTAATGACAAAGGGTTGAATGCAACAAGATATTCGGATGGAAGTGCTTTTTTTAGTATGTTTGCTGTATTTTTAGATTATAGAGGAAATATGTATTTTGCAGGTAATCAAGCAGGTCGTGCGGCTTTCCCAGCTCAAGAAAATGATTATCGTGATGAAAATGGAAAATGAATTAATTTTTACCTAAAACCAGCTTTAGACAAATTAGGTTATACCGAACATAGCGATTTAGCTGTCAACAATCCATTAATATTTTTAGGTGTTTGAGGTCGTTTTTCAGATGATCAAGATCATGATAGTAAACTTAGAACCATTTATTATCGCCCAGACTATTACGCTAGAAATCGAGCCTTTGTAATCACTCCATATAAAAGATAATTCTTTAAACTAATAAAATAAAAAATAAAAAGTCGAGAACTAACTATGAAAACAAAAATGTCAAAAACTAAAAAACAAATACTAGCACTTGGAATGTTAGCCCTTGGTGGGTTAACATTTGGTAGTTTAAGTTTTGTTCCTTATTTACTTCGTCATTGATCTACAATTCAATATGAAGTTGTAAATTTCAAATCTGAATTTGATCAAAATGAGAAAAAATTCACACTTGGTTTTGAACTTAGTGATCTAGATGCTTACAAACTGAAATATCAACCTTTGCAAGTTAAATTGTATAGTGATAGTAATGGTAAATCTATGGTTAGCGAGCACACTGCTCACTATGATGACTTTAGTCGTTCTTGAAAATTGGATGTTGATGCATCACAATTAACACCTGGTTCTCGTTACTATATTGGCATTGACTACAAAGAGGGTAAAAATCGCTTTGGAGCTAAAAAAATAGTTGGTTTTTCAAAAAATGTAGCTGATTTTATCAATGTGCCAGCAGCAGTTAAATCTATTAATTTTGGAAAAATCGATACAGGAAGTGCTGCTGTTAAAGTTGATTTTTCAGATGATATCAAGTCGCTTGAAGGTAAAAAAGTAGCTCTTGAGTACTACTATTTGCCCAAAGGTCAAAAAGTTGCTGCTAAAAACCAAATCGTTACCACTTATGTTGATTTAACCACAGTTAAAGAAGGAACTGCCGATTTTCAATTAAATAACTTATTACCAGATGCAGACTATTATGTTTCTGGAGTTAAATTAATTAGTGACGGTCAAACTCCACGTGAACTTACAAGTGGTGAGCAAGAAAACATCCAACTAAGTGAAGGAACATTTTTTAACACCAAAATTATTGACTTAAAAGTTAATCAAATGAGTGCTACTGATGAGTTGGACTTAGGTAAATTTATATTATTAACTTTTGATAAAAAAACTAATCCAGAGCTAACAAAAGTTAATAATATGCCTGTAGAAATTAGTTATATAAACAGAACTAGTTCAGAACATGAAATTAAAGTTATTAGAACCAGATTGATTGATAATGTAATTAGTTTTCACTTAAATAGAGCCAACAATCATTTGTTGCCTTTAGGTTCTAGTTTTGAGATAGCTCAAATTAAAATTGCTGGAGCAAATGTTGAATTTGCCAAAGGTGTTAGCAATGTTTTCTACTCACAAAATGGAGTAGTTGCAATTAAAAGTAAAACTAGTGGAACAACTGCAAATGTTGAAGCCACATTTGCTAGCCAAGATGACATTAGTGGTTTGATAGCAAATGTTGATTTATCACCTTTAGCTGAAAACAAAGTTAGCGCAAACATTGTTCCGCTTGAAAATAATTTATATAAAGCTACATTTAATATTATTGGTTTAACTAACAAAACAGTTTATAACATCAACGAGATTTCTCTTAACAAATTACCTATAAACACTGTTTTTCCGGGCAATGAATTTGATTATCGTAAATTCAATTTTGAAGATGGTGTTGAGCGTTCTTTTTTAACCGGACTTAATGACTTATCCGTATTTATTAAAGCAGCACCAGAAGTTGAAACCAATCTAGTTACCTATAGTTTTGGTTTTGGACCCAAATCTAATTATTTAAACTCCAAACAATTAAGACTTGCATATCACCTAGAAGGTGATGGCCACATCTATTATAGTCAAGTTGCAACAGCTGCTGGAAATTCAGTTAAATTTAAATTAAATGAATTTTTACCAGGACGTAAATACAAACTTGATAATGTTGAAATTGTTGGTGAGCAAGATATCAATGTTGTTATTGATGGTGATAAAACTGATGCAACTTTTTACACTCGCGCTGCAGTTAGTGATATTCAGTTTGAAGATATTGGTGAGACAAATGCTAAAGTTAAAGTCTTTATTCAATCCGATTTAGAACAGTGACAAAAAATCAAGGATAGTGAAGATGGTAAAGTGACTTTGATTTATAGTGCTGGTGCCCATAACTCATTAGTGTTGTCCATTGATACAATTTTTAAACCCAGCTCACTAACAAAAGTGAAAGATGGTTTTGAAATTGAGTTTAACCTTAGTGGTTTGAATCGTAAAACTGATTACTATATTGACAATTTAATTTTTAGTAACTCAAGTGCTAATTCATTATTTTCAGGTGATGGAATTTTAGCTTTAGATAAGTATTTTATAACTAAATTTGAAAGTTCTTCACCACTTACAATTAATACTTACAATATTAGCCAAGAAACAGCTACAGTTGAAATTCAATTCAACCCAGATACTGACTCATTTTTAGATAATCATAAATTTAGATTGGTACTTAAGAAGAATGATTCAGATTTAGATGAAATTTCAAGTGATAAAATAGATTCTAAAACTGATGTAGATGATGACTCATTTGTGTCAGAAGTAAAATCTTCAGCAATTCGTTTCAATCTTAAAGGTTTACAAGCAGGTTCTAAATATACTATTGTTAATTTACAAGCAATTCCTGATAGTCGTTTAAGTGAGCGTGATGCTAGTCAATTTGCAAAATTAAAATTTAATTTTACAAACTCATCCGTATCATCTAGTAATTATTTTTATACAAGCGCAGATATTACAAGTATTGAACATACTTCCACAAGTGAACAAACTGCTCAAATTACAGTTCATTTAGAATCACAAGACCCTAAACTAACTTATAACCTAAGCAATCCTAGTTTAGCTTACTTAAATAAAACAACCAAAATTCTTGAATTTGTTCAAGGTAGATATGAACCCGCAAGAAAAGTATTTATTTTTGATTTAGGTAATACAACTCATCCATTACAAAAAGTAACGGATTACCAAATTCAACGTGTTATTGTAAATCAACATCCAATACCATTTTCAAAAACATTTGATGAAAATAACAAAAATTTTTCAACTAGTGCTAAAACTGCTCAAATTGTTGGTGTTCAACAGGTAGGACGTTATACTAATAAAATTAAAGTAGTTCTTAATTTCTCTGGTAATGATGATTATTTAAATGGTGAGCAGTTAAGTGTTCAATTAAATCAACACAATGGTAGCGAGCATGTTAGAGCAACCGCTACTGTAAATAATAGTAGTGCAGAATTTGAGTTTACAGGTCTTACTCATCTTGGAACTCAATATGAAATTGGTCAAATTACCCACATAAGCAACAACCATGGTAGAACAGCAAATATTAATTTTGGATATGATAATTCATCCAAACAAAAAAAAGACAAATTGTATACTTTAGGTGAAGTTAATAATTTTACTTATAATACACACAAAGAAGTTGATCGAGCTACAGTAACTGTGTCATTTACTGATGTCGAACGTTTTTTTAATCAAAATTCTTTAACAAAAACTACTCGTACAGCGATACTTAAATATCATGATGATAATGGTAACCCTTTTAGTGCAATGGCTTCAATTTCAAATGGCCAAGCAACATTCAATCTCGATCATTTGAAAGAATTTACTAAATATACTATTCAATCGTTAGAAATTAATCAAATTGGTAATATTACCCTTAGTTCAAATGCTGAAAGTCATAAAGACTTTTATACAAAAGTTGGACATATTAGTTTAAATGATGCTATTTATGTTAACAAGTCTCCAACTAATACCGAAGCTACTTTAGTGTTTGAAACTGGTGATAAAAAAGTAATTGAAGGTAAAACAATAAATGTTGTTGTATCTCCGGATACATCTCATTCTTCTACAGGTGATAAACATGCAAGTGGAAGAATTGAATTTGACGCTCAGGCTAATCGTTATCAAGCTAAGTTGAATTTTACAGGTTTAGTTTCAGGTATTCGTTATAATTTGAACACATTAACAATTACACACACTCAAGAAGATCCATCAGCAAATCCAAACACTAGTGCTATTGTAGATACTGTAAAAATCAATAATGAACATAAAAACACTTTTTCTACTATAGGTGTTATTAAAAATATTTCTTTAGTTGGTAATCCTTCAGATAAACAAGCAACTATCAAAGTTGATTTTCAAGGTGATTTAAATGATTCAGTGGCCGGTTTTAAAGATAGAAGTGCTACTTTGATTTATAGAAATACTTCAACTAACCAATTGGTTTCAAATGTTCAAACTATCCAAAATAATAGTGCTAATTTTATTTTATCAAATCTTATTAAGCAACAAGAATACCAATTTGTTTCACTTAAATTAGATGGTATTCAAGATGTTCAATTAGATAGTACTAAAGCCGAAGAACAAGTTAATCATGTTAAAACCTTTACAACTGCATTTGCAAGCATAGAAATTAAAGATATTCAGCAAAAAGTAGAAAATGACAAAACTGTTGTTTCTATCTTTTTTGATTCTAGTGTTGATGAAGTTGCTATTAACAATTATATGGCAACTCTTAAATATACTCCAAAAGTAGGAGGGGTAAAACAATCTTCTTCACCAGTGGTTATTAGTAACTTTAAAGCAGTATTTAATTTAACAGGTTTACAAGAAGTTTCTACCTTTGATATTAATTCTGTTGAAATTACTAAACCAACAAATTCAGGACACGCATCAAGTGCGAGTGGACCAATAACAACTCCACCTAGCGCAACTTTTTCATCATTATTAAATGGTAATCAATCAAATAAAAAAGTATTTTATTCAGCACCTAAAATTACTGAAATCACTCCTAATGTACATGATGATTCAGCTAATTTAACTATCAAAGTCAAACAACCTGAGAACACGTATACAGGTAATTCTGTAAATGCATTATTGGTGTTTAAATCCAAGAGAACAGGAACTACAAATGCTAAGTTGATTCAAGGTAAAGAAAACGCAATTAGTGGAGAAGAAAAAACTTTCACTTTTGATTTAACAGGTTTAGATAAACTCACTACTTATGAAATTGAAGAACTTCGTCTTAATGGTAATGTAATTAAGTTTAGCAATGATATTAATGCTCATGTTGAGAAAAAAGATTTTCAAACAACCGCAACTTATGTTGAAACTCCTTCATTTATACAAACTGTTAAAAAGAAAAATGAAGTTGCTGCAAATATTTCATTTGATCCAGTTAAAGATTGGTATTTAATTGGGAATAAAATTAGTTTTCAAACAACCGCAAATGGTAAAACTAAAGAATTTGAGACAACTGTTGGAAGTGATGGATTAGCTAAATTGGATATAACATCAGATGCAATAACTAGTGGTTCAAATGCATTTGTAGTTGGCCCGGGTGAAAATATTAATTTTAATACTATTAGAGTTATTAATGAAGCACATACAGAAGGTCTAACAAAAAACCTTGATTCAATGATCAATCATACTAAATTCATAAATGATGATAGCGGTTCTAGAACACCGGTTACTTTTGTTCTTAAATCTAAAGATTTAATTACGAGTGTTGTTAATAGAGTTGTAAATTCAAATAGTGCTCAAATAACATTAAAACTAGCTACTAGCGATCAACTTACTGGCAAACTTACTTTAAATTATTTAAATAAACAAACAGGAATTGTTCAACATGTTGAAGCACAAGTCCCACAATCCAACACTAATGGTAATGTTGAATTTTCGATTACTGGAACCAGAAATATTCAAAACCTTGTAGAGTATCAATTGCAAAATGTTGAAGCAAATGGTGAAATTATTGGATTTGATACAGATACAATCACAATTGAACAACGCCAATTTAGACCATTGCCTAATTCGGTTACAGTTAAAAGTATTATTACCAAATATGATCCAATAGCAAAAACAGCGGTTGCAAGAGTAGAGTTTGATGACACAGCTCGTCAATTCCTCGCAGGTAAAAAAGTTAAACTTTTATATCATCCACTTTTACAAAGTATATCATCACAGCAATTAGAAGCTACCAAGGGTGCTAATGGTACAACTGAAGCTTTAATTCGTCCAGATGGAACAGTTGAATTTAAACTTGATGGAACTTTGGTTCATCCAAGTGGTAATGGAAATATAACTATTGATAATATTCCAGGTCGAGCACCTGGTGGAAGTTCTACAACTAACACAAACTCTAATTTAAATAGTTATTCTAATATTAGTTTTAACAATAATGCAGGCACATTAATTGATGGTATTAAATACCGCTTTACTGCTGTTGAAGTTTTAGATTCAGGTATTAATGGTTTTAGAACCACACTCAATTTAACACATTCAACTGATGATACGTTTTCAACATTGCCAATTTCTACATATGCATATCAAGTAAAAACAGATGAACAACTTGATAAAGTTGTTACAACAATTGAAGCATTTTATTTAACTAATGAACCATTGCAAGAAAATGCTGAAACTGCTCAAAAATTTAAAATCAACCTATATAACCCAACTAACAAAAGTGTTGTTGAAGCACAAGCGGTAGCTTTTACTAGTTCTGAACATTCAATTGCTCCTCTTCATTTGATGGCTGGATCAGCTTCAACAACTACAGGTCAACAATACTTTTGAAAAGTACTATATAAAGTAGATCTTGAAAAAGCTAGTTTATACCAAATTGTTTCAACTAGTTATGATGGTAAAGATATCGATTTATCTAGATATACTAATGAACATTCAGGTCAAAGTGTGGATAATCAACTTAAACAATACTTTACTACACCAGGAACTAAAACCAAGGTTGTTGGTATTGATTATGGTCTTATTCCTTCAGATGATTCAGCAACTATTAAAGTTCAATTAGATGATGTGGATAACTTTGTAGGTAAAAATAATTTACAACTCAAATTAAGTTATCAACAAAAAGCTGGTACAGGTATGCCAACTGGGCGCAATGCTGTTGCTCCGATTCTAACTGTAGACTCAACAAGTATCACTCAAGATGGTCTTGCAACATTTGATATACAACATTTATCAAGAGCTTCAAGATATGAAATTACAAAAATTGAACTAGTAGGTCATGAAGCTATTGGCACAGGAGAGGGTTTGAAAATTGAAACTGTGGCTTCAGGTTCACAACAAGCATCTAATTTAACATTTAATGCATCAACTACAAACGCTCCTAATCAAACTCTTTTTGCAACTCGTAATGGAATTACCAATATATCGTTTAGTCAAAATTCAACTATAGAGGGCCAAGGAATATTAACTCTTACCTTCGGTACTACAGGAAATCAAGTTGATAATGACAAAGGGATTTTAACTTTTATTGATGAAACCACCGGACTTACAAGTCAACAAGAAATTTTGGCTAACTCCAATTATGATGATACAGGTACCTTTAATAGAACAAATAATAGAATTAGTTTTCTTCTTACTAATTTAAGAAAAATAGGTACTTATAAAATTCAAAAAGTATCCATTCATGGCTTAAATTATTTTGTTAATCATGGTGTTGTAGATACTTTTAATACTGTTCCTAAAATTGTAAAAATTACTAATGTAGAATATAGTGATCTTCAATCTATTTTAACTAGTGATAATAAATTAGCTGGTACAGGTAAAATTAAAGTTACTTTTGATGGTTTAGAGAGTTATTTAGTTGATCAAACATTAAGTTTTACTTTAAATTCAGGTTCGCTAACTAAAACTATTGTTGGTAAGGTACAAAAAGATGTAGATTCTAATCCTTATGTTGAATTAATGTTGACTAAAGATAATTTTGCATCTACAAATATGCAACCAGCACAAATAGTTGTTGGAAAAACATGAAAAATTTCAAACATTACTATTCCAAACAAAGTTGTAACAGCAACAGTTAAAGAACCAAATACAACTCTTAGTTCTCTAACATTTATTCCTACCGGACCTGCACTTGTTGGTAGTGGACAAGGATTAACTCCCTTAAAACCTTTTACATTACCAGGTTATTTTTCTAATATTAGTCTTGAGAATTCGAATAAAAATAGTAGTTCAACAATAAGTTTGAAAACTGTAACATTTTCTGGTAATATTTCACAATTTGATGGCAAACAAGTTGTTGTTGAATTAGATAGCCATCCAGGTTATCAATATTTTGCAACTGCAAGAGTTAATAGACAAACTTTGACTTTTTCAGGATTAAATTTAGATAGATTACCATCACTCCATGAACATCATGTTAAAAGTATTAAAATAGATGGTGTGTCATATCCTATTTCACCAAGTACTACTTCTACTAATGTCGCTTATACTAACGTTGAACATTTTAAGGTGACTAGATTTGAATGAGATGAAGTTAATTCCACTCATGATACTACAAAATTAAAAGTCATATTTGATCCAAAAGATAAGTGGTTGTTAAATAAAAAAGTAGAATTAAAATATAAAGCTTTGTTAGGATCAGATCATACTGATAAAATACTTTCAGATAATAATTTGCACAAGGAAATTATTGATAATGGGCATGGGCAACTTGAGGCTGATTTTGATGTACCTGTAAACGGCACTGTTAATACTACTGATTCATTTAACTTTGCACAGCATTATGAATTTATAGGTGTGGAATTAGCCTCCAGTGATTTTGATCTTAGACAATTTCATAAATATAATCAAACAAAAGTTCCAACCGCACTTTATGATCCATCACTAGGGTTGAATACAAATGCTGTTAGATTTTTTACATATTTTAGTGAACCACAAATTCAGTCTAGTTCTATAACTGATATTACAAATACAAAAGGTAAACTGGATACATTTCAAGCTACAGTATCTATAAGTTTTACTAATCATGAAGCGATTGCAGGTGAAACAGCATCAACATGAGATGTTCAATTTTTTAATCATATTAGATCTAATGCAGTTTTAGAAGGGGATATTGATCCTGGAACACAGTTTAAAATAATTAATAAACGTTGAAATGCCAAAACCAATCAATTTCAATTTGAAATTTATGGTGACCTAAAACCATTAATTGATAATTTTAATCAAATCAACATTGCAAACTTTGATGCAAATAGAGCAAACAATTTTTATATGAAAGTTTCATATAAATACTTTGATAATCCATCAAGAACTATATTGAAAAATAAAAACTTGGTTGACAAAATATATAATGGCACATTTCTTGATACGGCTTTTCCTAAAAAATATGTGGAAGTAACAAAAATTGAAGGAAAACAAACCACACCATATGACTATGGGATAGAAATAGAAATATATGATCCTTTTGATATTGTTAAAACCACTGATTCTTTTACGCATGAACAAACATATCAAAAACTTTATGAAACAATTTATAATAATGGGAGTGCATCTGATGGTACGAAAGGTATAGGATATAATTATTTTAATGGTTCTACTTGGTATGATAAAAATAAAACTAGATTAGCAAATGTAAAGCAATTGGATGTTAGTCAAGGTAATTATCGTTGAACAATAGATTCAAGAGAAGAATTTTCTTTTGGATTAAGACTTGCTTCTATTGATAAATTAAAACAATCTATGCTCGATTTATCCACTGTGAATATACTTAATAAAGGAACTGTTGGAGGTCCTGTAACCAAAGTGCCATCTCCATTATACAAAGATAGTCATTTTCGTCCTAAAGTACAAATTGTCAATGCATCAAACACACAAGAAATTGAAAAACTTCCCGAACTAAATGATACAGATAATTATGTGAGTGTTTTTGGTATTTGAAATTATGATATACAAACACATAGATATGTTACAAATAACACGAAATACAAGCGAATTTGATTGAATATTTCACCAGGAACTTCAAACTCTTTAGCAGGAAAGGTAATAGTTTTAGATCTTAGTAAATTTTATTTTGATAAAACAGGAGATCACGATTTTAAAATGATTGTTCCTCAAAATGATGATGAGCTACAAAAAGTTTTTGTAATGCCAAGTTCTGAGAACCATTTCAATGCTTTTTGAGGAACTTATACTAATAATTGATCAGCAGCAGATGCTAAAGATAAAACAGGTCCAATAAGACTAACAATTGAATCTAGAAGTTTTTTTGATGTTAGACATGTTGCTGGTTTTGATTATCCATTGCGTTCTCAATACGATGAATTACAAACAACATTGGATAATAACACTATTTTAGGACCTTCTCCATTTCTAGCTCCTTTCCAACACAATACTGAAACAATTAGTTATTATAATGTTCAACAAGGTAATTCAATTGATAACAAAATACGGATTTATAATTATGGGGATACTCAAGCATCCGACGCTGAAACAACATGGAAAGAAAAAGTTGAAAGACAAGTACCAAATTTAGGAAAGGTAATAAGTTATACAGATAAATATATTCTAAATAACTATCAATTTCCTTTTGGTATATCTGGGGCAAGTTATGATCCAGAAACTGAACATTTAACTGTAACTTTTGATTGAGCTAGAAATAGCAATAGTGATCGTAAAAACATCACTACAGTTATGCAACATAAAGCTTATGCAACTTATGTGGATAATGATGGTAATATGTATTATTTTGGTAAAGTAGATGGTGATGGAGCATCGTTTGATAAAGATCTTACCTCTAATAATAATAGCATTATTTTTAGTATCAAGCAACCATTATATGCCACCAATCAAAACCCTACACCAAATAGGAGGTTGTATTTTGTTGGGATTTTAGTCCAACCATATTCTAATGAAGATCCAAGTAATACAATTATTAATATTCATGTGAATAATGATAAACCTAATGGTCGTTGAACTAATCCTATTGCAAGATACAATGTCGATGCATATAGAAAAGTTATAGTTGTCCCAGGTGTTTTGGACTATACAAAAGCTATAACTGTATCTAGAACTTATTCAGTGCCAATTTTAACCAAAGCAGCTCAAGATCAAATTACTCAGTCAATCATTTATAAATAATTAATTCAAAAACTATAAAAAACCTAAATACTAGTAATATTTAGGTTTTTTTGTTTTCATTTTTCACAAATCTATAAAAACTCCCAATTTTTAATAATTTTCTTATAAATTAATTTAAAATTAATATTATTACTTATACTTTGTAATATTGTTTTTCTAATTAAAGATAGGAGAAAAAAATGAATTATCAAAAAGAATTAGAAGCTCAAGTTTTAGCATCCCAACAACAAGGAGGTATCAAATCCATTTTAATTATTGATGGAGAAGATGCTCGTGCAATTGAAGCTGCTAAAAGATTAGCAGCAAGTAAATTGGTACGTCCTATTTTACTTGTAAGCAAATTACTAGAAGGTGTTGATATTGAACAACATGTTGTTAGTGAATTACAAACCAAAGCTTTTGTGGAGCAATTTATCGAAATTCGAAAAGGTAAAGAAAACCTAGAAAGTGCTCAAAAACAAATTGCTACTTTACCATTTTATGGTACTATGCTACTCAAAACTGGTAAAGTAGATGGGGTTATTGGTGGTCTTGCTTATCCAACTGCCGACATTTTGAGAGCTGCTTTTAAAATTGTAGGTCCAAAACCTGGAATTAAAACCATTTCATCTGTGATGATTGTTCACAAAGATGACAACAAATTACTATTTAGTGATATTTCAGTTAATATAGCACCAAATGTGGATCAATTAGTAGATATTGCCAAAAATGCAGTGGATTTTGGTCTTCAACTAGGTTTTGAACCTAATCCTGCTTTTCTATCCTTTTCAACTACAGGTTCAGCTAAAAGCCCACAATCTGATGCTGTAGCAGAAGCTACTCAAATTTATAACCAAAGTGCTACTTATAAAGCTATGGGTGAAATTCAATTTGATGCTGCCCTTGATGCTCAAGTGCGTAAGCAAAAATATAAAGGTGAAGCAAGTAAAGAAAATGCCAATGTACTTATTTTTCCATCTTTAGAAGCTGGAAACATTGGTTATAAAATTGCTCAACGTTTGGGTAACTATGGAGCGATAGGACCAATTATTGTTGGTATTGCACAACCAATTAATGATTTATCACGAGGAGCTACTGTTGAAGACATCTATAACACCGCCCTTATTACTGCTTTACAAATCAAAGGAGAAAAATAATGAATAAGGTTTTAGTAATAAATGCTGGTTCATCATCTATTAAATGACAAATTTTTAGTAAAAATCAGTTAGAACTTATTGCCTCTGGACTAGTTGAAAGAATTGGTATCTCTGGAGGAATATTTAAAGTATCAACAGAGACAAACTCTGCACAAATCAATTTAGATGTTGACAACCACAAACAAGCAGTTGCCAAACTAATTGAACTCTGACTTGAGTACAAAATTGTCGCTAGCATTGATGAAATTGAAATAGCAGGATTTCGGGTTGTACACGGCGGAAGTATCTTCCGTGGTCCAGTAAAACTTGATGAAGAAGCTATTGGTCACATTGAAGCACTTGCAAAATTTGCTCCATTACATAATCCATCTGCAATTGAAAGTATTAGAGCAATTCAAGCAGTACTACCAAATGTTAAATTAGCAGCTAGCTTTGATACTGCCTTTCACGCTGATATCCCTAAAGTAAATTATACTTATCCAATTAATGCTGACTTTAGTAATAAATACGAAGTTCGTAAATACGGATTTCACGGAATTAGTCACAAATTTATTACTATGATGTTAGAACAAATTTTAGATTCTTCAACCGTTAACTATGTTAATATGCACATTGGTAATGGAGCATCTTTAGCTGCAGTTAAAGATTCTAAGTCAATTGATACTACTATGGGTCTTACCCCTCTTGCAGGAGTAATGATGGGAACTCGTAGTGGTGACATTGATCCATCTATTCATCACTTTGCATATCATCAAGCTGGATTATCAATTGATGAATTTACAGATATGCTCAATAAAAAATCAGGACTTTTAGGTGTCTCTGGTATTTCCTCAGATATGCGTGATTTATCTAAAGCTGTTGAACAAGGAAATGCTCAAGCCGATTTTACTCTTGACTTGTATGCTCAAAAAATTGCTGACTACTTAGTTAATTTTATTAACAAAGTAGGTAAGTCAATTCAAGCACTTGTCTTTACTGGTGGGGTTGGTGAAAACTCAGCTATGATGCGTGAGCGTATTATTAACAAAATTGACTTACCAAAATTAAATTTAGTTTTAGATGCAACACAAAATTATCGTCCACTAAAAGAATTTGGTCCAATTGAATTAGTTTCAGCTCCAAACTCTGATTTACCAATTTATGTCATTAAAACTAATGAAGAACTTTTAATTGCTCAAAATGCAATTAAGTCATGATCATAATTGTGCTTTCAATTTAATTAATGTGAAAATTTATTAAATCAGCTGCAAGCCAAAAAGATTGATACCAAAGTGAACTAGAGCAATTTGCTTTAATAGGGCGTTCTAATGTTGGTAAGTCTTCATTAATTAACGCTCTTGCTAATAGTAAAATTGCTCGAGTTTCCAAACAACCAGGGCGAACCCAACTTATTAATTATTTTCAAGTCAAAAACAAAATAGTTATTGACTTACCAGGTTATGGTTATGCCAGACTAAGTTTAGAGCTTAAAAATAAAATTTCAAAAATGCTAGCTGATTTTTTTGAAAAAAACCAGCAACTAAGTGCTATTTTACTAATCATTGATGCTTCCATTGGTTTTCAAAGTCTCGATTACCAAATGCTTGATTACTTATCTAGTCTTGGTCATAAAGTAATCATCATTGGTAACAAGGTTGATAAAACCAATCAAAGCCAAAGAGCCAAATTAAATTCACAAGCTTATAAGCTCAACTTAGACATTGTCTTTAGCTCAGCTAAAAACAAAACTCAACTCGAAACTATTAAAGAAATTATTAACTATTAACTATTAATTTATAAATAAATAGTTAAAATTACAAAACATGAATAGCAACAAAGATATTCATGTTTTTTTATTTTCTTTATTAAAATTAATAATTATTAAAATATTAAGTGTATAATTATGTTAACTATTTTATCTAAATTTATCTAGAGTATATTTGGTAAAAGAAGTTAATTATTAAAATTAAATATTAAAAAAAAAAAAAAAAAGTACTTAAAAAAGTAATGTTTTTATTTTTTTAATATAGAATATATATTAAATTTTTAATACAAAGGATTTTGAATGAAAAAAAATTTAAAATATTTAATCATAGGAGGTACTGCGGTAGCTTCAGTAATTATTGTTGCTGCACCTATTGCTGTTGCTTCTAAAGCGGTTTATGAAGGCAATCCACTCGAAGAGGTAAATGCGGATCTTGGCAAAATTACTAATGCTGCATTTGCTCAGGGAACTTATAACTACAAAACTACTTTTGCTGATTTAAAACAAAAAGTTGAAGATGCAAAAAGTAAAAATTGAAATGTTGATGGTTTAATCAACTTCTTTGAAACTACACCAAATGGAGTATATGAAAAAGTAGATTTAACTGATGCTAAAATTGTAGTTTCTAACATTGTATCTAATGATGATTCACAAAGTTTTGATGTATTTTTCTATGTTGAATCAACAAAAAAACCTAAGTTTTCTGGTGCAACTACAGCTAAGTCAGATATTGGTAAGGCTACCATTTCATTTGGTTACAAACCAGATTTTGACATTGCAGCTTTTGCTCATGATGTAACTAGAAGTAGTTTTACAAAAGGTTCTGATGATCAAAACAAAGTTAACCCAGACTTGTTAACTGTAGCAAATAAAACTCTTGTTGAACTTACACCAGCTCAAGACTTTGAAGCCGATGTAAATATGGCTTCATCTTCAGACGATGCAATTGCTAAATTAAGTAAGTATTTTAATATTTCATCTATTTTTGATAAAATCAAAGGTGATGCAGAAAATCAAATCACTACTTCTGCGACTACAAACTCAAATGCAGATGCATCTACTACTACACCATCTGCTACTCAAGGAGCAAAAACTACACAAGATGCTAGTGTAACATCTAGTGAACAACGTTACAAAGTAACTTTAATTAAAGATCCAAATAGTGATAAATATGTTACATTAGTAAATAGTAGAAAATCAGCTAAAATTTTCTTACAAACAGAATTTAGCGATTCTTTCAAACAAAAATTTGAAGGATTAAATGGAATTGATTCAAAACATACTGATGTTTTAGAAATTCCTCTTGCAGGCGTATTTGCAAGTCCAGATGTTGCAAATCAATTTTCTATTAAAGAGTTTCAAGCAAGTGATTATTATACAACTCCAACTACAGGGGAAACAGAAAATAAAATTGATTTAAAGAAACAAAATGCACTTGATTGAATTTTCGCATATAATTCTTTCTTCTTTCCAAATAAAGCTAATAAAGATGCATATGCTAAAATTTATATTAATTCTTCACTTGAACAACCACTAAGTTTAAATAATCTTAGTTTTAAAGAAAAAGATGGAACACCTGGATCAGTTCAAGGTCTTGGTTTAAAAGCTATGTTCCACATTGATGGTGATTCTTTAGGATTAGAAAATAAAGGTGGTAAAGTTGTTGCAACTGCATCAGGAACTGTAACAGTATCTTCCCAAAACGATACAAAATTATTTACCAAAGATTTTAATTTAACATTAGACAACTTTAAGTCTTCTTATGCTGATTCTCAATTAACACATTTATTTACATCTGAAGAAACTGTTGCTACAGCAATGACTGTTGCTGATAAACAACAGCTTCTATTTCATAAAGATAAAAAAAATGGTGATGGAAAAATAGATTACAACTCAATTACAACAGCTTTAAACTCTAATAATCTTCAAGATGTTAAAAATTTATTTACTAACCCTACAACAACTAATGTTAGATTTTACAAAGGTGAGCGTTTAGCAGCTTTAACATCTGATTTTACATTACCAACTGATGAACAAATTAGAAATGAGTTTAGTTTAGATACTTCAAAAGTAAATAAAGAAAATGGTGTATTTAATATTAAATCTACATTTTTACCAACTGATTTGAGTGTATCTCGTTACTACTTCACATTAGCAAATAAAGGTTTAGATGTTGCTGCTAGTCAATTTTTAAAAGTTTTAGAAGCTGCTGGAATAGTTGATGCATCTAAAGTTAAGGAATTAGATACCACAAAACCTATTTTTAAACAATTGCAAAGTATTACTCTTAAAGATGTAGATGCTGAATCCGAGTCTAAAGGTCAAGGCCCTGATAATCGTATGAAAGTTTTTATGATAAATCAAGAGAACCAAGAAAAAGACATTTTATTACCTCAGTCAGTTTTAGTAAACATAAAAGATGATGCCGCTTATAAATTAATTGGGGAAAATCCAGATAGTGATTACCAAGTTTTAAAAAGCATTATAGAATCAAGTAGTGATGAGTTTGTAACAAATAGACTTGATGGTTCAAAATTAACATCATTTCAAAATGTTGCTCAACTTTTAATCGCAATGTATAATCAAGTTCATTTATTGTCTACTATAAATATTGGTTTTCCATTACTTCCAATTGGAAAAAATGTTAAATTAAATTATGGTATTACATTTATTGATGAGACCGCTGTTACAAAAAATAAATTAAATAATTTTAAATACCAATATACTTTGAGTTTGGTAGACAATAATGGTAATAATAAGCAAACACTATACTCATCTAAGGAAGATTCTGAACTACTTAAAAATATTAGTGTTAGTGATGGGGTAGAAGATGCTCAAGTTGTAAACTTAAACCAAATTACTAAAGGAATTTCTCCTATTTATAGTACTGTGTGAGTAAGTAAAGATGTATATGAAAAATTAAACTCATCCATAACCGCTAACAATGTAGTTGATAATGTTGAACTTACAAAATTAGGACTTAATGGTTTAAATGACTACTTAAAATCTATTGATTCAAATTTAACATTAAAAGGTGATACAACACCTGTTAGTGCTGATGCTGCATTTGGTAGATATAAAGTTTTAAGTTTAGTTTTAGCTCTAGGTGATAAAAAAGCAACACAATCTATTAAAATCTTTGTGTATCAACAAACAAAGAATAAAAGTTTAGATGATGAATTTTCTTTTGAAAAAAAACTAGATAATGATACAAACCCTTATAGTGTAGCTCCTAAAGCTCCAGTAAAAAAATAAAATTTTCTTTTATATAATTAATTAATACTTAACTTAAGGATAATATAATAATGATTAAAAAATTTCTAAATTGAAAAGGTGGACTAATTATAGGTGCAACATCAGCGATTGTAATCGCTGCGGTTGCTAGTCCAATAATTAGTTCAAATGCAATTACTGCCAGTTATAAGCAAAAATTAAATGAAAGAAACGATAATGAAGCAACCGCATTATTAGTTCAAAAATTTAATTTCACTTATAGTCAATTTAAAACAGCTATTCAAAATTTAACATTAAAAGACACTTATAAAGGTAAATTAAGTGCTTCATTAGCATTGAAATTGCATAATGATAAATCGTATGGTTTTGAATTAACTGATGCAATTGATTTTACAGATTTAAATAAACTAGATAGTAATATGGAATTTGAAGTACTTACTGATAGTGAAACTAATCCAAGTGGTAATTCGATTGATAAAGTTTATGTAATTGGTATTGACGCTAAAAATAAAATTCACTACAAGGCACATGGAACAATTAGCGGATTTGCTCCAGAAGATTCACAAGAAGCAAGTAGTTTATTATTTGATTCAGAAAAATCAAGTATTAAAGTTAATAAGGAAGTTAAAGATAAAACTGCAACTGCAGTTGCTCTTGAATTACAAAAACTATTTAGTCAGCAAATCGAAATACTAAAAACTAAATCAGCAAGTTCAACAATCAAAACTACAACCCCACCACAAAAAGGACAAAGTAATGAAACTACTTCTGCTGAAGGTGTGAAAAGTATTGTTGGTCCTACTCCTAAAGCAAGTGGTGCTACAGAATCAACAACTGATGCAAGTCAAACAACTATGTCTTCAGAAAAAATAGCAGAAGCTTTCAAAAGCGCTTTAATTGGTGTAGGAGGATTGAGTCTTAAAGATTCAAATGGTGATTTCACTATTCTTCCTGATTCATACTACATTGAACCAGTTGTTGATGAAAATAATCAATTAAGATTTAGTAATGTTGATAACATTAATCAAACATTATCAATTCATGTTAAGGTTTTTGATAAAAATAATAATTCCAAAGCTATATCTGAAACAACATTAAACTTTGATAATTTAGGTGAAACTAGCGAAGTAAATCAAGAAGCATTGATTAACTCTTTTAATTCTTCATATGAATTAAAACCTGGAATTGCAAAAGCTCTTAAAGCAGCTAATGTAAGTATTGCAGATGTTGTTTATGGTGATTCAATACCAGCGCAATTAAAAGAAATAGATGGGTTCAAAGATGAACAACACCCAAATGTTAAAGACTTTGATTTATGATTTGAGCCAGTTAAAACTCAAAAATTTGGAATTAGTTTAAAACCTAAATTTAAGAAATTTCATATTGCTATTGCACAAGGTGATGGAGTTTTAACCTCTGATGAAATTGATGCATTAAAAGCAAATCATTCACTTAAATTATCAATTACATATTCTCAACATAAGGAAAAAAATGAGGATAAATCAGATAAATTAATTCCACAAGGATTTAATTGAGTTGATAAATGATATTTCCAAGCAGGAACTAACTTAGTTGTAGATACTAGAAGTGAATTTATTAATCAATTGGTAGCTGACGCAAGTCCTATTTTAGCAGCTAGTTATTATAATTTAGGAACTCTTGTGGCTAAAACACTTGCTACAACAACTACAAATCAACAGTCAAATAATACTCAATCAGAAAGTTCTCAATCTGATCAAGCTTCAGTAAGTGTAGCTAAAGATAATCAAGTTTCTAGATTAGTTCTTAGAATTAGCTCAAAAGCTCCAATTTTATTTGCTAATCATTTAGATGCGGCAATTGATGCATTTAACAAAAATTACGCAACAAATACAGACTTAGCTCTTTCTCAATTAGTAACTCTATTAAACAGAAGTGGAGATGGTTCTACATTTAATAAAAAAACTTATGGTGAATATGTTAAAGAAACATTAACATTACTAAAAAGTCTTTTACCACAAAATGTAACAATTGCACTTAAAGGTCAGTTTAATAAAGAGTTTGGTAATTACATAGTTTTAGTTAAAACTATGTTTGGTAGCACAATTCTTAATACATACTCATTTATAATCGCAAATGTTAGTGCTCCAAACTATGCTTATGATGTGGCATCACAGTATGGAGCTAATGTGTTTGTTGATGCAACCTTTAAAAAATTAGTTGGAGTAATTCCAAAGTTAAAAGAAAATACTGAAACAAGTAAAAAAGTAACTAAAGCTACTTTAAGCTCAAGTTTATTAAATTATAATAATTTTGAGCAATCATTTAATACTAAAACTTCCGATCTTCAATTACCAATATCAACACCACCAAAAAAACCAGAAGAAATTACAGAAGGGGTTAAAGTATTAACAAGCAAAGGAATTCAAGCTTCAAATGCAGGTATTGCATTAAATAAAGGAAGTTTAACATTCTCATCTCCTACAACAAATAAAAGTGCTAAAACTAAAGTTGACACTACTTTAACTAATGGTACTTTATGATTTGCTTTTAAAGCAAGCGCTTTACAAGATAATTTTAAAACATACTTTTTACAATCCAGAAATGAACTTTCAGGAGGTATGGAAGGATCTGTAGGATTATTTATTCAAAAAATGCCTGCTGCAGATACAAGTATTTCATCTCAAATGGGTATTAAGCAACTAGATTCTATTAAAAATAATGTTTATGTTATTGGAATTACTTATAAAGATGTAAAAGGAAAAGAGTCTGATGCAGAAAAAGTTGATGGAGAACATAACATTGTTGCATTATTCACTGTCCCAACAAACAGTGAAATAAAAAAAGATAATAATAGAGTATTTCAATTAAAATCATCAGGTGCTGCAAATACAGGAAATGAATATAATAATAGTACATTTAAAAATAAATTCTCTGGTAATGTGTACTATAGTGATTTTATTTCTAAAGCAAATAATGATGATCCTACATTATTATTAGAAATTAATATTAAGAATCTTCCTGATCCAAATAAAGCAACTAATATTAATAATATTATTAATTTTAGTCTTTATTCATCTGCTATTAAAGATCCATTAAACAATTCAATTCAATCAGTGTTTACTCAACCAGTTTATGTAACTGATGTAACAAAAAAAGCTACTTCATTCATTAGTAGAGGGATTGATTTTGGTAAAATTGGTGATGATACTTCTAATGAACATAATTATATAACATTTAAGGCTATGGCAGTCTTTAAAGATAATGATCAAAATGGCGTAACTCAAAATGAAGAAGTGCGTCGTAAAATTGCAAAAGCATTTATTGATCAATACTTTAATGAAAACGAAGTTGTAGTCACTCCTAAGAAAGTGGTTGATCCGGCAATTATACCAACACCAAAACAAACCACAACAGATACACTAGCTACTTTTGATGAATTAAAATCCTAATTTTGCCAGTGTTCAAGATCAAGGGTGACAAAAAAATAATCTCAATTAACTAAACAAAAAATTCTTATTATTAAAAATTAAACAAAATTTTTATATAAATAATAATCTTTTTAAAAAACACAAATGAAAAAAACATTTGTGTTTTTTTATTTTTAATAAGATATAAAATATTTTTTTCTTAACAAAAAAAAAAAAAAAAATGATATTATTTTATTGACTTTTAAATACTATAGCTATAATAATATAGTTAAATTATTTAACAAAGTTTAAATTTAAATTATTTAGAAAAGGAGTTTATATATGAAAAAAGCATCATTGAAAAAATTGTTTGTCTTATTATCTGCATCAGCAATTGCTTCAGTGGGAGTTTTATGACTTACTCAAAGTAAACAAACAAATAATAATGCAACAAATTATAGTGATAGCAACAATTGAAGTACTCAATCTTTTGATTCTTCAACTACACAACGTTTGGCCACTGCCTACTTTAACAAAACATATTTTAGTGGTGGTAAATCATTTAATTATGTTGATGTTACCTTACCAATCGAACAAAACGAATTAAGAGACCTAAACCAAGGTTATATTTTTATTAGTTTTACATTTTCACATCCAAATGCAGCTCAAGACAATGTTATGTATTTAGGTTATAAAGATAAAGTTGAAGAAGTTACTGAAAGTATCTTACCAACACAAATATCAATAGAAAACGGAAAATACAATGATCAAAACAAAACTTATACATTAACAGTTAAGTTTTCAGGATTATATGCTTGGGACCTATCTAATTTTAAATTCCAATTAGGGCTTGATGGTAGAGAAATTCAAGTTAAACCAACAAAAAAACCATCTCCACAAACACAAACAAGATCATCAAGAAGTAAAAGATCAGTAGTAGGAGAAGATAGATCAGCAGTAGTGCCTGCACAAAAATCTAAAGGTAAAAAAAGAGTTCGTCGTGGGGCTCCTAAACCTGCTCCGGTCATTACAAAAGACCTAGACTCAATGAGTGACAATGAAGTGCTTAGATTGGCTCAATCTGTAGAACAATATCATGCACCAGCTAGACCAAAAGTATCCTTACCAACTGCCGCACCAGCCAAACCACAATGAAAATCATCTCTTTCAGATTTTAAATTCACTCCTGTTTACCAAACTCGTAGTGCAGAATTTAGAACTACTAACCACTACAAACCTAATAGATATGTAACTTTTGGTGCTACAAATGAATATCTTGATGTTTTAGATCATAGTCAATGAACTGGATTTGTTCCTAACTTAAGACTATATCAAGTAACTATTCCTAATGAATTTAGATTCTCAGAAAATCCAGAAAGAAGATTTTATTTAAATATGAATGTTCAAGAGGATAATAAAACTAGCAGCGCTTCATATATAGTTGATGGAAAATCAGCTACATTAATCACTAATTATTCTAATAAAAGTGATATTAGTATGTACACTGATACCTATAAGGCAGATGATGAAAAAGGATTCATTAGTTTCCAGATACTTTTAGGCAATAGATTTGATCCTTCTAAAACTAGATTAACAATGTCATTTACTGGATTTAGAGATGGAACATACTTTAGAGTATCAGGACGTGATGCAAAAGTTCAAACATTAACCAAATGACAACAAAATGAAGTTTGATCAAGGGGAACCTGAAACCAACATGTTACAATTAAAAATAATTCTAATAACAATTTAGAAGGTAAAGAAGTTATAGTTAAACTACAACACATTGATACACCTGATGTTACTTTGAAATATAAAGTTAAAGATGGAAAATTATTACCTGAAGGAAGTGTAGACAATCTTGTTAAATTTGGTATCCACAATAATAACAAACCTATTATTGTTAAACAAGGTAAAGATTTTGGATTCTATGTTCAATTAAGTAGTTTATTTGACCCAACTAAAGCTGTTATAACTGTAACTTATAATGGAAAACAACAAGTTGTAAATATGCCTAACTTCTGAAAAATGTTTGACAAAAGATACTAATTTAAATTACACAATAAAAAACACCCATTTGTGGGTGTTTTTTATTGTTTTTAATTTATTTTTTATTCAATTATTTTATTTCTTTTTTTATAATCCCAATTTAAACCTTTATTAAATAAAGCGGTTTTAAAACCAAAATCATCATGATGCATTTGTCTTAGTGCTGCTAAATAACTTTTACGCTGATCAGCAAATCCGCCATAAATAACATCGTAAGCTGGTAAGTTATACTTGCCATAATAACCTTTATAATCAAAACCACTAGAATACAAATTAGTAATTACACTAGTAGATGATTTAGAGTCAGAACCAGCAAAAATGCCATAAAGTTTATCTCCAATATAAACTCCTGATCCACTAGCTCCAGGAGCTGTAACATAATTATCAATATGAGTGGTTAGTCCTGTTCAAAAATAATGTTGTTTTAACATTTTGCCATCTTTTAAATATGGAACATCCAAGGTTTGTTTCCCAAAAACTGGGGCAGTTATTAAAATATCACTAATTCCTGGTCGATTAACAAAATTGCGATAACCTCAACTTGTGGAAAAGTCACTACCACCAGCTAATGATTTTCAATCGATGAATTGATTATTAGCTATTTTAGAATATAAATCAACGTTTTTGTTAATTCAAGGTGAGCGCGCTAACTCTGGATCTTTAGTTGATTTTGGATACTTATCATCCTCAGTTAACTTAAGACTAGATTCATATCTAAATTGAGGAAAACCTAAAGCATAAAATGGGTTAGGTGGTAGTTTGTAATAATCATCTCCTAAAACATCTGTTTTATCTAGTTTATTAACTAATTGTTCATTATAAAAATCTTGTGTAATTGATTTAGCTTGTTCTTCTGAATCAAAGGTTACTTCAACTATACCAACATCAAGAGCTAACTTGAAATCTTGAATTTCTTTTTGTTTACTAATATCTGGTAAATTAAAATTAAAAAAATCAGTTCCAATTAAAACAGTTCTAATATTCATCTTACCTGATGGTTTGCGTCCAAGATAATAATCTTGGTTATCCAAACCATTGTTGTGGACCCCATTTTTGTCACGAACTACTATAGAAGTTCTTGTGTAATATTTAGGATCATCAAGTGTAGGTGGAATAATTTTATCTGTTTTAGTATTGCTATTAAGTTTGATAATTTCTAAATCTCAAGTATTTGTTTGCAAATCATCAGGATTATAATTATCAAGAGTCCCTCAAAGTCCGTTTTCTTGATAGTTGTTAGCAATTTTTAAATTTGAAATCACATGACCCGCAGTAATAAAATATCAAGTTTTAGGATACGAACCATCTGGCTCAATTTTATAATCTAAAATAGTAGCACTTCCTTGATGAGTGTTAACATACCTTACCAAAGTAGCTGGATCACTATCGACATTAAGTCTTGTACCATCTCTATAAAAAAAAGAAACAGAGCGCTTAGCTAAATTTTGATAATTAGGATTAGCTAAAATTCTTGGTAAACCACTTCGGTTTGGCCCACTATTATTTTGTCCTCATATCATTACTCCAGGAAATTTTTTATTAGTTGCAACTAAATTAATATTTAGACCATCAATTTTTCCCTGATCTATATGAGGTAAAGAATAAAATCTTTTTTGAGCATTTTCATAAAGCATTTGTCCAGCATCTTTTGCTTTTTTATCAATTTCTTTTAAAGTTGTAGCATCAAATTTATTTGGTTTGTATTGGCTTTCAAGTTCAAGGAAGCTTGGTAAGTCTTTTTTGTTATAGTGATACTCAAAATTATCACCATAATCATTTCTATAAGTGGTAATGTCTTTATCTGGGTGATCAAGATTATAATAATCTTTTTTAACTCGTTTACCATTTTGAAATAGTTTTGCTAACTCCAAATAACTTTTTTGATCATTTGGATTTTCCAACTCGTCATCGTCATCATCACTATTTTGTTCAAAATTATCTTTTGACTTATTTTTAGGTTCAAGATTAGTTGATTTTTGATTATTTGTGATTGATGGTATTTTAGTACCATCATTTAATGGTGCTCCTGCAGAATTACAAGCCATTAGTGTTAAAATAGGAGTTAATAATCAAAGTAATTTTTTTTTATTCATAATTTGGTATTTTTCAAAAACTTAACTATATTATAATTAAATAAAACTTTAAAATGTATAAATTTATAACCAGCTTATTAAAATGTTGTTATTTTGTGACAAAATAATTCAAAGTTCAAACTAATAAAAATTAGTTTGCAAAAAATAGATATAAACTCAGTGGAATTTAGATTTTAATTCTTAGTTTTAGATTTGTTATAATTAAATATATTAATAGATAAGGGAATTATTTAATTTGTGAAACAATATATTTGAAATAAATAAATTAAATAATAAAAAAATATGAGCAAATTTTTTAAAAAGAAAATCATTATTCCTTTAGTTACACTACCAATTATTGCAACATCAATTGGTCTTGGTGTGCATTTTAGTAAAAATGGGTCAATTTCTAATCATAGAATTTCTGATGCTTCTGAAATCAAAACTATTTTAACCAATTCTAACTCAGATGTTCCCACTGATTTAAAACAATATTTATTATCTGTTGTAAATCAAATTGATGAAAATAAAGAAATTGATATTAAAAAAGTTGCAGACACACTTAAAAAATGAGCCCAAATTAATGATTATTTGAGCAAAATTAAAAAAACTAATTTTAGTCAAAATTACACCAACTTTTTACAACAATCCTTAAACTTAAGTGTTACTTCAATTGAAAGTCAAAAAAATAGTTTAGAAAAAGATATTGATAAAAATGATGCAACAGGTTTGCACCAGCTAATTAGTAAATCAGATGAGATTAGTCAAATTGAGCAGTCTTTGTCCAATTTTTATACAAACGGTAAAAAATTTGAACAAGATTACAAACAAATTCAAGATATTTTAGATAATCCCAAAACTGCTCTAAGTCAATCTAGTCGTAAAAATTTAGAACTCAATTTAATTAATGATTTTAGTAAAAATCAAAATTTAAAAGATTTTTTGAACAAAGTTAGTAAAATTGAATCTTTAGCTCAACAAATTGTTGCAAAACAAGGTCTATCTAGTTCAAAAGATAAAATTGACATTGATGATCTTAGCACTTTAGAAAACTCACAAAATCCAAATGTTGGCGAACTTAAACAACTAGTGAGTAATCTGGATTTAAAATCAAGTTCTACACTTAAAGAGATTCAAAAAACTAAAAATGATGCAAAATTAAAAATAAATAATTTAACATCATTATCTTTTGAATTTAAAGATGCTTTTAAACAAAAAGTTAATGATACTGATGATTTAAATGCAATAACATCATTTGTTAATCTTGCAAGTCAATATAATGATGTAGCTAGTAAACTTATAGATTTGGTACAAATGTCTGAAAATATAAAAACTACATCACAATATAACCTAGCAACTAACAAAACCAATTTTGATAACATTTTTAACAAAGCACAAAATGCTTTAAATAGTGATCTAAAACTTAATTTAAACAACAATTACTTTTTAGAAGCTCAAACAACTATTTCTAATTTAGAAGCTACAATTTTAGATCTAAAAACTGCTTTGGCCAATTTAAATGGCCAAGCCAACAATCAAAAAATTAGTGATTTTAAAGCGGAAGTTGAACAAAAATTAAAAGTTGATTTTCATCCAGGTGTCAACAAATATGATTTAAAAAAATTAATTTACAGTGCCAATGTCGATACTGAAACAAAACCATTTTTGCTTACAGAAAATGATATCGATGGTGTTAAATTAGTATTTTTAAATTCTAAATTAGATGATAACAATATTAATCAAATACATTTGATTTATCAAGCTACTAAAATTTCAAATCCCAAAATTACTGCTCAAATTGATAAAACAATGACTTTTGATAATGACTTTAACGATGTTATAGCAAAAATTCAATTTAGTACTCTAGACAAACTATTTGAAATCGACTATGATAGACTAGCTAGTTATAGCTCATCTCAATTCGAACTTAAAAAAGCAGAAATCGAATCATCATTTGTTAATAAATTAAATAATGTAGATGGTTTTTTTACTTATAAAATTAAAAAAGGTTCTCTAACTAAAACTAATGACAAAAAAATTAGTTTATCAGTTGATTTTTTTGTCAACCAAAAACAGGTTAAAGAATTAACATTAGAAAGTGCTAAAAGTATTAGTTTTAAAACAAGCGAACCAGAAGCAGATTATTTTCGTGTTTCAATTGAACCAAGCGAACAATTTAAAAACTCGTTATATTACAAAGAACCAGATAAGTGACTTAGAGAGAATCGCAATTCATTTAGTAATCAAAGTCAAAAAAATTTATTTGATAAATGATTTGTTGCAACTATTTTTAAACCATTAGAAAATCTTGTAAAATCTAATAAATTTGGAAACAAAACTTTAGCTAGTTCTATTTCAAGTTTTTACTCAAATAAAAATGCTAAAAATCTAACTATTAATGAAGTTAAAGATGTTTTTAATCAATTATTAAATGACAATGCTAAAGATATAATTAAAAATTTGTTTGATATTGAAAAACCAGAAGATGTTCAACTTAGTTTTAAAAATTGAAGTCAACAAAATGATAACTCAATTCAATTTTACAATGTAGATTCAAAAGTACCTACTGATGCTCAATTTAAGTTTGAAGTTCAAAAAAATGGACAAACTAAAGAAATGGTTGTTAAAATCCCAACTTGAGCAAATGACAAGCGTGACTTAGATTATGATTTAGCCAAAGCCCTTAGTTACATCGAACATAAAAACACAAACCCTGATCTTGATGCAGAGTTAATTTGAGATCATACAACTTTTAAAGATGGTGCAACTAAATCACATAGTGATTACAAAGCTTCTGATGCTATTGAGGCCCTAACCGATTCTTATAATTTTCCTAAAATTGGAGATTATCAAATTTATCCTAAATCATTAATTTGATATAGAAATTTTGTAAATTCAAATACAGGTGCTTTAGCAAACGTGTTTTTTTGAATTAAAAAAGATGGACAAGACGTTAAGTTTGAAGATATCAAGAGTAATTTAGAAAACTTTGAAGAATATCAAAATAAATTTGCCAAAAAAATAAATTATTTCGAACCTCAGTACTATACAGACATCAAAACTCAAAATCGAAACAAATGATTTGAAGTAGCAGATTTTAGCTCTAACCAAGATCATAAAGATATTGACAATGCAGACAAAGCGATTATTGATAAAATCAATAGCACTAATTTTGAACTTCGCAAGGCAGATGGTGCAATTATAAATAAAAAAGCTACAAAATATTCTTTACTAGATCCAAAAGACATTGTAGACCAACATGCTTTTGCAGCTTTGAATTATTTACTAAAACTCAAATCAAATACTTTAACAAAAAATAGTCCTGATGTAAAATCTAGTGAAGAACAACAAGCTCAAAAAGCAGCTGAAGCTAATCATGATAATGCTGAATTCAAAGACAAAGATCAAGTAAAAGATGGTTTAAAAGATTCCAAAGGTAATATTATTGAACAAAATAGCAATCTTGTTGCAAATAATAATGATTTCTATAAATCTACAGGCAATATTTCTGTAAATGGTGATGTTTCTAATAATATAGATGTAAGTCGAATAACAAAAAAATATTTTATTTATTTTTATGACGTGCAGTTAGTTAACAATAAACCAGATTCTATTTCATTTAAATTAGGATTTATTGACAAAAATAATACTAACAAAAGATATACAAATGCAAGTAAAACAATCACTTTAACTAACTTAAGAAATGATTTTAAATACAACTTATATCCACAAATCATTTTAAATCAAATCAAACTTAGTGATTTTACAATCAATAATCCAACTAATTTGACAACAGCTCAACAAATTCAAAATCAAATTCATTGACTCAAAACAACAATTAATTACAATAATTTTGATTTTTATACAAACAAAATTCAAGTTGCAGATGTTGTTGTTCAAAATAACGAACAAAGACAAGGTCTATATATTAAATTCAAATATACTGATCCAACAACTCACAAAACTGTTATTGGAAATAATTGATATAAAATAGCAGATGCGAGTTCAAATACCTTTTTTAAAAAAGAATTTAGTTTTGAAAACCCAAATCTTCAAACTATTTTCAACTCTAGAGATTCAATTGAAAGAACTAGAAAACTAGAATTTTATTTTAAAGATCAAAGTTGAAGTTACAATTCAAGTGATCAAAGTGCCCATTGAGTTTTAAAAGAAAAATATCTAGATAAAACATTTTTAAAAAATAATTCTGTCAAACGTAAAATTAAGTTAACAATTTTAGGTGATACTTTAATTCAAGATGATTTTAGGCTATCTAGATTTATCAATAGACAAGCAATCATTGGTGATTATTCAAAACCTTATACAGTTGAAATCGATTTTGATAAACTAATGAGTCAAAAAAGTCAAACCGTGAGTTTCACAACACATCCATACTCAATCAACACCAAAAAACAAGCACCAGCACTCAAACTTGATTTAATCGCAACATTATCGGCTCAAAATGATATTGATTTTACACTTAGATTAGAAGAGTCATCTAATAAATTAATAGTTGGTAATCCTTATTTTTATACACTAGCTACTCCAGTAATTTATGCCAACAACTCTGCGCGTTATGGCGAATTTGATAAAAATAAGGCTTTTATACTTAACTACTATGGAGCAAGTGTTGAAATTAGCTATACAAATTCTCTTGAGCATGAAGAGTTTAATACAGGTGCTTTAGAAACTAATCAATTTAACTACAATGAACTTGATTTTAGTCAAGAAAATCAACCAATAAGCTTTTATACTCCAGAATCAATACTCAACTCTGATGAGTATAATCCAAATCAAAATGTTAATTACGAACTTCACAATGGTTACTTAATGGACCAACAATATATTCACAAAGGTTGAAAAACTAATGAATTAGTTCGTGAGGCCAGAGCTAGAGAATTTGCTTTTAGCTTCGGTTCAGGAACAGAACTTGCTAAAGTAAGTAACGATCCAAAAGATTTACGTTTTTATGCCATTTCAAATAGACATATTGTCAAAGTTGATAATTGAAATGATCTAAGAACTCAAGTTGGTTATCAAGGTCGAAATTACTTTACCAAACCTTCAAGCCGATTCCAAAATGATGTGGAAGCTGGATTTTCATATTGAGGCGGAGCAGAAGTTGGCAATAATATGAAGTTACAAGTTATTTGAACCGGTATTAATCAAACTAATAAAGATGGTAAAACTAGTGAAGCTGGCAGAGAAAATATTGATGCAACAGTATTTTCTTTTGATGCCAACATCATGATTGATCAAGCTCGTAAATTAGGAAAAATGGGACTTATTAAGTGGTTTGAAGACTTGGCCAAATTGCCAGATGTAAAATTTAATACTAGTTGAGAAAAGCAAGGCATTAGTCTTAACTCAGATGTGCGCAAATATGCTATTATTGGTTTCCCATATGGTAAACAAGCTGGATATTATCTTAATAGGATTAAAAATGCTCAAGCCACAACTAGTTTATCCCATATTAACAATTATGTGCAAACTTTTTATAATGCAGGTAACTCTGGAACAGGTATACTAGGTGATGGTCATGAGTATATAGCAACTATTAACTCAGGTATACCACTAACTGGTTTGCAAGGTTGAAAATACGATACTCCAGAATATAATTATTTTGGAGTTAACTTCAATGGTCAACACCCACTTGATTTGAAAAACACTTATTCCTTGTCAGCTGAAATCCTTAGACGTCATTTAGAACATCCACTGGATTATAAATTACCGTGATTTTTAAATAATTTTAAAGGTTACACAAAAAAATAAAAAAAATGAAACCTAAGTTATTTTTAGGTTTTGTTTTTTATTTATTAATTGGATTTACGACTAATAAAATTAAAAAATGCAATTATTGTAATTTTTTGGTATAATTTCTTAAAAGTACGTTATGAAGACAAATATTGTGAAAGTTTGAAATGCTTTAAAAACATTTATGCGCCGCATAAGTGATCAAAGCAAACAATTGTATTTTGATGCAATTGAATCTTTCAAAAATGTCTTCGAACCAAAAGTATCTAAGATTTTCAAATATCAGATTAATAAATTTTGTCTTTTTTTAAATTTAAAAATAAAAGAAACTAAACAAGCTTTAGTCTTTTATTTTTTTATTTTTAACAAACATTTTTATTTTCAATTCCGTCACAGTATAACTAAATAATTGTTTAAAAGCAATTATATATAAAATAGACTTTTCAACTCAATTGTTTACAATTAGTTGAGTTTTTACTTATTTGTAGATATTAGTTTAATTATTCAAATAATATGTAGTTATACACAAGGAGCTAATTATGAAAAAAAGCTTTATTTTAAATAAATCAATTAAGAGTTTAGTTGGAACAGCAGCGATATTGGGAACATCAGTTTTTGTCATAACTGCTTGTCAAATTAATCAAAATAATAGAGAACATTTCTCTAGTCAACTTAATTCAACTCGTGAATTACAAAAAAAATTACTTAATAAAGTAAATTATTTAGCAATTGGAGATTCTGTAACTGCTGGTTTTAACTTAGATAGTAGAATTGACTCACGAGGTAATTTAGAAGATGGTCAAGTTAGTGGGTTATCATATCCAGCTTTTTTTGCAAGATTTTTGCAACAAATTAAACCAGATTCTCTAGTTAGTTTTGATAATTTAGCTCTTTCTGGAACCACAGTTAAAAACTGATTGTATTTACTTGAACCTACAAATAAAGAATATGCAAATTATGATAAAACATTTTTAAAATATGCTCACAACATTGATGCTAAGGTAAATTCTCCTTATGGTCAACAAATTAGTGATGTTTTTGGTAACTTTAGTGCAAATGAGTATCCTAAATTTATCAAAAAAATTCAAGATGCTAATTTGTTAACTTTTACTTTAGGTGCTAACGACTTATTTCAATCTTTAAATTTTTCATACTTAACTAGTTTATCAGACAATAATTTAGCTTCTAAAACAGTTATAGCTGAGCAAGTTCAACGTGATGTAGCTAATGCACTCGAACAAATTAAAACTAATTTAACTAAATTAGTTGAAAAAATAAAGAAAATAAACCCTAAACTTAGAATCAATATTTTAGGTTATCAAGATTTAAATAGCAGTGCAATTAAATTTGTTGGTTATTTACTCAAAAATGAATTAGGTTTTTCTTTAGATTTTGGAAATAGTGTTATTACTAAATTAAACAGTTATATTAAACAAGTGGCTTTACAAGAAGAAATTAACTATATAGATCCTTATGATCAAACTGATTGAAAAAATAACAAAATTTTTAGTGTAGACTTTGATATCCACCCTTCTGCCAAAGGATATAAAAAAATGGCACAAGCTTTACTTTATAAGTTGGCTTTGGATCAAAGTGACATTTTTAATTTAAAAGGTGTAGATGTTGATTTTTTACAAAAAAATAAAAATGATTACACTCGTGTTTTAGATATAGCTTCAAATCAAGACATTATCAAAGAAGTTAATGATAAAACTGTACTTGAAACATCAGATTACGAAGCTCAAAATCAACAAAAATTAGCATCTTATCAAGCTAGTGCACAAAATATGTTTGTAGCTTTTTTAGATACAGATAGTGTTATTGAGAAATGAATTGTTAACTTATTGTCTAAAAGTGGTGATTTTCAATCAATTGCTAAAGTATTTTTAAAACAAAATACAACAGATGCTTGAAATAAAACTAAGGAATTTCTAAAAGAATTAGCTCAAAGTCCAATTTTAAATCAAATTCTTCAAGCTTTACAATCTTATATCAAAGAAGTTCAAGATAGTAATACTTGAGATAAAATTACTTTTGAATCTGTTATTGATGGTATTAGTCGTAAATTTTTATTAGAAGGTGGATTACCAGCTCTTATTAATTTTGTACTCAACAATGATATCGTTTCTCAACAACCAGAAGCATTAAAGCAAGCATTATTTAAAACTGTGTTTAGCAGTGCATCTATTCAAAATCGTATTTTATCACTTTTTAGTGATGAAAATTCTGATAATTCTGATTGAAGAGTTATTTTTGAATTTGACTCTACTAGACTTTTGTTTACCAAAGTTTTAAACGAGTTGTTAGACAATGGCAAAAATTATAAATCTTCAACTAATTTTGCTGATTTGGTTACAAACTTTGTTAAAAATGATGCTAACCAAAGTTCGATTATTAGTTTTGTTCAAAACTTTACTACTGATGCACTTAAACAACATGTATTTACTACTTTATTAGTTAATTTAATAGATAGAAAAGCGCACTTAGACTTGAGTGAACAAGACAAAGATGGCATTAGTTTAGCTATGCTTGGTTTAGCAGAGAATATTACTTCTACTAAAACTTTTAAAAATTTAGCAAAATCTATAGCTATTAGTTTAACAAATAGTTTAAAAACAATTAATTCCAAATTTAATAAGGAAAAATTAAGTCAATTATTTATTTCAACTTTAGCAACAAGTTTTAAAAATTTCTTTAGCAACAAAGAAAATCTACTTGTATTAGTTCAAGACTTGCTACAAAGTCAATTAAATGAGAATCAAGTAGAGATTTTATCTAAACTTTTACAACGTTTAACTTCTGTTATTTCAAGTTTAGATTTATCTACCTTTTATAGTTCTGAAGCTAAAAACTATAGTGTTGTAAAAGTTCTTTTTGATAGTGCCAAAGAATTTTTGCAACAAAATAGCTTTGCACAAATTAATGAGTTATTTACTACTGCTTTAAAAGATTTTTTCATTACTCACCGCGACAAATATAGCAGTTCTATCGACTTTGATAGTTTTGTATTCCAATTGGTTGCTAACAATTCCGATAAAATCAAAGACATTATTTATAAATTCTTGATCAGTCAGGGTGAAAAAGATGACTTTAATAATGCAATCTCAACTCTTTTAGCTGGCTTTTTAGACAAATATAATTATTCACAAAACACCAAAAACACTATTTCTAAAATTATTACAGCCATTTTAGAAGATTTTGCAAAACACAGTTCAAGCAATAATAGTCAAGATAACATTATCACTTTATTATTAGATCAATTCACTTTACAAATGAAAGACTATGTTGCTACAAATTACAACAAACAAGATCAAGCAAAAGATGATTATAAAAAAACTGATAATCAACAAGAACAAACTAAATATGCAGATGAATATTTAACTTTACGTAGTAAGTTGAATTTTGATGATTTTTTAGCTAAATTTGCTCAAACAACTATAAAAAATTCAAATTTTTTATATAGCGCACTAAAATCATTTGCTCGTATTTTTGAAAATAATACTAATATTAAAGAGCAAATTACTACAAATGAATTAGCAGATGCTATTTTTGATATTTTAAAATCACAACCAGTATTAGAGTTTTTTAAAAATAGTATTCCAGCAGGTAGTGATTCAACCTTAAGAGAAGAACTTTCAAGTATTATTAGTAAATTCTTGAGCTCTGAACAGTTGCATGAACTTTTAAAAAGCGGTATGGAGTTTATATTTAAAACTTCAAATCTTAATCAATACCAATCCCTATCACAATTGTTACTTGGATTTTTAAAAGAAAAACGTGATTTAGTTGATAAAGCTATTGCTATCTTTATTGGTACTGATGAAGCTTCCGGTGATCTTAATAATATTTTAGATAAATTACTTAAGGCTAATTGAATTACATTAAGCTCAACTGATTTATCAACATTACAACAAATAATCAAAGATTTTGCTCATAAAACACGCCAAGCTATTGAGACCAAAACTGTAGGCGTTTACAAACCATTAACAATTAATGCTGTAATTAATTTTGTGATTACAAATTTATTTAGTGATAATCCACAAGATTTTAATAATGGATTAATTGATTTAGTTTCTAATGTTGTTTATGATATTAGTCATATTTATTTTAAAGATTCACAAACCTCAGATTCTTCAGTTCCAGCAGAATCTAATAAGGTTGATGGACAAAAACTATTATCTTTATTAAAAGGATTTTTAAATAGTGATTTTGCAACTAGAACATTTAATGAAAAGTTTGGTGAAGATCAAGGTAAAAAAATTAAAGATTTAATTACATTTTTCCTTAGTACAAATGGCACAGAGAAATTTGTAACTGACATTTTTAAATTAATTGCAAAACAAGATGTTACTGAAAGCAAATCAGTATTTAATATTTTAAAAGATGTTGTAAATGATTCAGAATTCCCAAATATTCTCGTTACTTTTATTAAATCTATTCCATTAAACGAACTTTCAAGCAAACTAAAACCTATTTTTAGTAAAATATTGGGTGTTGAACTAAGTGATGCTCAAATTAATTCATTTTTAAAATGAGCTAAATTGATTTTGACAGACAATATTGACGGTAAAGTTCACAACTATACTGATACCAATGATTTAATTAAAACATTTGTACAGATCTTTAAAACATTATTTGAACAAAGAGCACAAAATAAAAATTTTGATTTTACAGAATTAAAAAGACATTTTGTTGATGAATCATTTATAGTAAACTTTATAAAACAATTAGCTGCTACTTTTAAAAATGGTGAAGGTGAGGATAGAATTAATGAAGAAGATAAAAGAAATATTGGGAAATTAGTTGTATCTGTTCTAAATTCTTCTTTTATTAAAAACACTATTGATAGTATTGATTTATCTAGCCTTCAGATATATTTGGGAAATGAATTTGAATCAGATTCCCAGCAAATAAAAGAATTTATTAAGACTCTTATTTCTCAACCAGGGAATGCAGATTTTATTGTAAGTGTTTTAAATGAAGTGGGAATAAATATTGATTCTTACAAAGATGTCACAAGTGTTATTGATCTTTTAAAGAAAATTATTTATAAAAATAAGGATGTTATTACAAAGTACTTGTGGCAGATTATTGATTATGCAGTCAATAATAATGATATGAGTAAAATTTTTTCCAAAATTATTGCAAGTCAACTAAAATTAACAAATATGACAGAAGATGATTACAATAAAATTGGTAATTTCTTAAAAGCTTTAGTTGATCGTGGTAATAAATCAGAAATTGTTTTAAAAATTTTAAATTTATTTGTAGATAAACTTGGACAAACTCAGGCACAACAATTTGATGCGAACTTTTTCTCTACAACCTTTAATTCTATTTCAAGTTCTCAGGTTTTTGACTTCGACTTTGTTGTTAAAATAGATAATGATTTAAAAAATAGCACTTCGCAAAGAGAATGACAAAAAATAGACAACAAACAAGAAAATACCTTATTAACTGCCAATATTTTTGCTGAATTTTTTGATATTATTTTAACAAAAGCACCAAGATGAAATTCTAATAAACAGAATGAAGGTTCTATAATATTACGAGGACTGAATAATATAACATATACAGGAATTGATTATGCTGCATTAATTATAGGTGGAGAAGGTGCTAAATCTCAACAAACACAATTGTCATCGATAGCTAACATATTTTGAAGAGTTTATTCAAGTTTAGGTCATGAAAAAATTACATATGATAATTTCAAAAACACTCCAGCAGGAAGAACATTATATCGTTTAATGTTTTTAACATTATTTTATGCTTGGGAATCACAATTTAAAGGCGCTTGATCTATAACTAAAAATTCAGGGTTTTATGGTAGTTTGTTAAATTCGTCTACGGCGAGTGGTAAAATTTTTGCAGCATTAAAAAACGCAATTCCTAAAGGTTCAACTAATAAGTCTGAATATGATAATTTTGTAGACCAATTGCATGGTGAAGCATGAAACAAAGAAGCTACAAAAGGTTGAGGGTGATTTAAAACTAAAGGTGATTGATACAATCAAAATAATGTTAAACCTAGTGATATGTTAACTATGATTTTTTACAATGAAAGTCCTAACCCTTTTACAAACACAACTACACACAAACCAGCTAAAGAAGAAGAACCAACACTCAAAGATCAAATTTTAGAGCAAATTCGTAAAGGTTCTTTTGAAGGTTGAGAAAACAAGAATTCATAATTTCCAAACTAATAATAAAGTTAAATTTATTATTAGTTTTTTTTAAAGATAAATACAAAATAACTCCAAGAGAAATAAAACGAATAATAAGCAAGTTTTAAAGGAAAAATATGAAAATTTTTAATACTTTAAAATTACTAATAAATTATATTAAAATGCAAAGCGCACAATTATATACAAAAACAATTGAATTTTTTAATTCGCTATTTAAAGTCAAAAAGAATATCCAACTAAAATTGTGTAAGTGCAAATTTTTTCTGATATTAACTATAATTGCTTCGAAAGCAAAAATAGTGAAAGTATTTTCAATTTTTGAACTACAACAAAATGTTTACTTTCAACTCAACCCTATAGGTTAAATGAATTGTTTATTACATTAATTACAAATATTTAATATAAAAACATTTTTAAATAAAAAATTTAACTTAAATAGGAAAATTTATGAAAAAGAAAAAAGAGAAAAAATTTATTTTAAACAAATCTGTTAAAATGTTAATTGGAGCCACCATTATTGGTGCAGCCACATGTGCAGCAGTTGGTACTGCTTATACTATTCGTAAAAATGATAATAATCTTACAGTCAAAGAATTAGAATCAGTTAAATATGAAGACACACTAGTAAAAGAAATAAAATATTTGGCAATTGGTGATTCTTTAACTGCAGGTTTTAATTTAGATAGTGGTGTAGATTTGCGAGGTAACTTAGCAAATCAAAAAGTTAATGGATTGTCATACCCAGCTTTTTTTGCACAATTTTTACAACAAATCAATCCTAACTCTTTGGTTACTTTTGATAATTTAGCTCTTTCTGGTACAACTGTTAAAAATTGACTTTATTTATTAGAACCAGAAAATAGTACTTATAGCCAATATGATAAAACATTTTTAAAATATGCTAATAATATCGATAAATTAACCAATTCTCCCTATGGTAAACAAATTATTGATATTTTTGGTGATTTTGACTTAGCATCTTATCCTGCTTTTATAAATAAAATTAAAGAAGCTAATATTTTAAGTTTTACATTAGGTGCTAATGATTTAATTCAATCATTTAATTTTAACTATTTAGCCTCAGTTGAACAAAGTCCAACATCAAAAGCCTTGATAGGTAAAAAAATTCAATCAGATCTTAAAGAACAATTAATTCAAATTAAATCTAATTTGATTAAATTAATTAGCAAAATTAAACAAATTAATCCAAATCTAAAAATTAATTTGTTAGGTTATTATAAATTTAATAACATTATTATTAAATTTTTTGAACACTTGTTACAAAATGAATTAGGAATTCCTTTAGATTTTACTTCTAAAATAATTGTTGAACTTAATGAAGTAATTAAGGAAGCTGCTTCGATAGAAGATGTTAATTACATCGACACTTATAATTTGATTGACTGAGATGAAAATAAAGATTATGGATTAGATTTTGATATCCACCCTTCAGCTAAAGGTTATAAAAAAATTGCTCAGCAATTAATTTATAAATTAGCCCTTGATCCCAACAATGAAATTGAATTACCAAAAGCAGAAATTAATTTTTTACAACAAGACAAAAATTATTATTCTCGAATTTTAGATTTGGGTTCTAATCAAGAAATCACTTCAAAAATTAATGATGAAATAGTTGACAAAACTAGTGAATATGAAAATAATAACAAACAGGATTTGGCTAAATATAAGGGAAGTGCTTCAAATATTTTGCTTGCCTTCTTAAATTCGGGTGGTATTGCTGAACGTTGAGTTGTTGACTTTTTATCTCAAAGCACTGATTTTCAACCAATTGCCAAATTATTTTCTAGTTCAGACATAGAGGATTCAAAAGAATTTACAAAAAATTTTCTAACACAATTGATTCAAAGTCCTGTGCTTGATAAAATTTTAAGTGCATTTAAAAACTATATCGAAGATGTAAGTGCAAAAAATAATTGAAATACACTTGATTTTAGTTCAATAATCAATGGTATCACTCATAACTTTTTATTAGAAGGCGGTATACCAACTTTTATTAATTTTGCACTAAGCAATAAACAAATTTTTGAAAACAAAAAAGAGTTACAAGCTACACTTTTTCAAACAGTGTTTAGTAGTTCTTCAATTCAAGATCGAATTTTAGCTCTTTTTAGCAATGATGAGTCTAAATATGATGATTGAAGAGTTGTTTTTGATTTTGATTCAGTTAAAATCTTATTTAACAAAGCTATTGATGAGTTATTAGAAAGTGCTAATGAGTATAAAGATTTAACTAGTTTTTCTGACTTAATTACTACATTTTCAAAAAAACAAACTAATAAAAACATAATTGTTGAATTTGCTAAAAGTTTTATTCACGATGCTTTAAAACAAGAAATTTTTACAACATTACTAGTTAATTTAGTTGATAAAAATTTGAATTTAAACTTTACAGAGCAAGATAAAAATAATATTGCAATCGCGCTGCTTGGTCTTGCTGACAACATTGTTGCTACAAAAACTTTTTCTAATCTTGTAAGCACAATTACTATTGGTTTGATGGATGGATTAAAAGAAATTCACTCACCACTAAACAAAGAAGAATTAAGTAATGTATTTGTTGCCACTTTTGCTCAAAAACTTCAGAAGTTTTTTAGCAATAAAAACAACTTATTTACATTAGTTCAAGACTTATTGACTAGTGAATTGAGTGAAAATCAAGTTGAACTTCTAGCAAAGTTAGCACAAAAAGTTAGTCCTTTGATTTCTAGTTTGCAATTATCTAGTTTTTACAATGTAAATTCTTCTAATTTTGAAGTTGCCAAAATTATTTTTGATAGTGCCAAAGAGTTTTTGCAACAAAATAATTTTGATCAATTTAATCAATTATTTAAAAAAGCATTAAAAGACTTTTTCATTACAAACCGGACACACTACCAAAATGCCACTGATTTTGATAGTTTTATTTTTCAATTAGCAGCTAATAATGCAGATGAAATTAAAACTATTATTTATAATTTTATTGCTCAACAAGCGCGAGTTGAAAAATTCAACACTGCCTTAACCCAGCTTTTATCTAGTTTTCTAGACCACTTTGGATATTCGGATAAAACTAAATCCACAGTATCCAAAATTACCACTAGATTACTAACTGATTTTGCAAAACAATGAAGTCAAGCGGATGGAAATATTAGTCAACTAGATGATAATATTATTGTATTTTTGGTAGAACAATTTGCGACTCAAATGAAGCGATATGTGACTTCTAATCAAGAAAAACAAGCAAGTTATAGTGAGTTTGCAAGCACAACTGTCACAAATTCATCAACAAATAGCGAACAAAGTGAATATTTAAAACTTAAAGGAAAATTGAATTTTGATGACTTTTTAAAAAGTTTTGCTGCTAATATTTTTGCAAATCAAGATGTTTTTTATAAGTTTTTAAAATCATTTGCCAAGATTTTTGATTCAAATAATAACAATTCAACAAGCATCACTACCTCTGAACTAGCTGAGACTATTTTTGAAATTTTAAACTCTAGACCAATTGTAGAATATTTTAAAAATACTATAAAATTTAGTGATTCTCATCCAACTCTTAATAAAAAAATAAGTGATTTACTTGAAAAATTCATTAAATCCGAACAATTGCGCAATTTATTAAATGCTGGTGTTAATTTTGTTCTTAACAAAGATCATTTAAATAGATATAAAACTTTAGCATCTCTTTTACTAGCTTTTGTAGAAGAAAATCGCGAACTTGTTAATGATGCAGTTGCCTTTTTCGTTGGAGATCCTGAAATTGCTGGGGATTTAGATAGAATTGTTGACGAACTTTTGAGAATTAACTCTATTAATTTAAAATCTGAAAACCTAGATACTTTAAAAACAATATTTAAAGATTTTATTGAACAAACTAAGCGTTCAATTCAATTTAAAAATGAAGAAAAAGCAAAATCACAAGCATCTAATGGAGATAGGGCAGCTGTTGAACCAACCCAGTATGTATACAATCCATTTACAGTAGGCACAATTATTTCATTAGTAACCTCTTCATTTTTTGAACAAGATAAACAAAATTTAAATGATAATATTAACTTATTATTAACTAATTTAATTTATGATATTAGTAATATTTATTTTGAAAAACCAGAACAGCACAAAATTCAAATTAAAAATCTTTTAGACTTATTAAAAGATTTTGCAAGCACTGATTTTTTTAAAAACATTTTAAACAAAAAAATGGGTGAACAAAAAGGGCAAAATTTAAGTCAATTAATCAAGGAAATATTATCTAGTCCATCAACTCAAACTTTTGCTCAAAAGTTTTTTGAGTTAGTTGCTAAACACACTAAAGAAGTAATTGGCAATCAAAGAAAAAATTCATTTGAAATTTTTGCTTTAGTTTTTAAAGATAAAGAATTTCCAAAAATTTTAGCTGACTTTGTAAATGGATTTAATGAAAACAATATTGCACCTTTAATCAAGGATTCAATTAATAATTTGTTGAGTGTTTCCTTGAAAGAAACACAAATAGTTTCATTAATAAAATGACTAAAACTAATATTAAATAACAACACTGATGGTAATGTTCACTATTACGAGGATAGTCAGCATTCATTAATTAGCAAAATAAGTTTAATTTTTAGCAAGTTTTTTGAACAAATTGGCGAAGATAAGCATTTAGATGTATCAATTTTAAAAAACGAGTTTAGTTCTGAAGAATTTATAGTTAATTTAATTAAACAAATTGCATCTTCAATTAAATTAACCACATCACAAGAAGATAAGGAAAATATCGGCCAACTGATTATTGCTATTTTAAATTCAAGCATAATTCAAAATAGCATTGATGAGTTAGATTTATCAAGTGTTACCAACTTTGCCCACGTAAGCAACGCGCAGATAGCTATAAAATCATTTATAAAAAAGGCTATTGTGCAACCAGGTAATGCAACATTTATTGCGAACATAATTGACACTATTTCTAAAAATCTTAGCAAATACAACAGTGTCAACACTATTGCTGAGTTAATTAAACAACTTATCAGAGATAATAAATCTATAATAAAAGAATATCTATGACAATTAGTGGATTTTGCAATCAATGATGATGCAATGGCAAAAGTTTTTGCAGAAGTTATTGCTAGTCAATTAAAATTAACTCAATACTCAATGACAGATGAGGATTATAAAAAAATTAGTAATTTTCTAAGAGCTTTTATTGATAAAGGAGATTCATCGCAAATTATTAATAAGCTTTTAGATGTTGTAGTTGATAAACTTGGAGAAATAAACAGTTTTGATGCTAACTTTTTTACAACACTATTTAGTTCCATTTCAAGCAAGTCAATATTTGATAATTTTGATTTTGTGGTTAAGATTTCTGATGAGTTTGAAAATGAAAAGCATAGATCCTGAAAACAATTGGATGGTAAACAAGGATCAGCATTATTTAATGGTAAGGTTTTTGCAGATTTTTTTGACACTATTTTAACTAAAGCACCAGAGTGAAATAGTAAAAACAAGGATGCTAACTCGCCAATTTTAGATGCTTTAAATAAAATTCCATATGTAGGATTGAACTTAAGCAAAATAATATTTGGTGGAGGGGTTGATAAAGCTCAGGAGTCACAATTATCAGCTATTGCTAACATTTTTGCGCAAATTTATTTTGGGGATTCAAATGCTAATATAACTTACAGCAATTTTAGTCAATCCACTCAAGGGAGAACACTTTATCGATTTTTACTAATTATCTTGCTTTATGTTTATGACAATCAAATCAAAAAGCACTGAACTCGTGAAACAGCTTTTTATAACGATGGTGGAGTTTTCAAACCAGAATCAGCAAGTGCTAAAATTTTCAAAGCACTTAAAGCAGCACTACCAAAAGGCAAAGAAAACTTTAAAGCACAGTACGAAAAATTTATAAATGATTTGCCAGGCACACCAATTCAACATTCATCATGATGGAAAACCACTTGATATGACAATTCAAATGTTAAATTAAGTGATATGCTAACTATGATTTATTATGAAGATGAGAAAAATCGCTTTGAAGGTGTTACCAGACAAGAAAGATTAAAAGACCAGGTTTTACAACAAATCAGAGATGGATTTTTCAATACTCTAGCCGAAGAGGAATTAAAAGGAATTAAATAACTAAAAAAATAAATTATAAAAAGTTATAATTTAAATAAAAACAATTAAGATTTATTGAATCTTAGTGTTTTTATTTAATTGGTCTATAATATAAGGCGAAAATATGAAAACAAATTTTTTTAAAACCTCTTCAGAGATGCGTTTAGCATACCGTCTTTTAAAACAAATTAATGCTAAGCGTTCTGTTTATGCAGCGATGACTGACTCTGAACTTTCAGGACAAACCTACCAGTTTAGATTAAAATTAGCTCAAGGAGCAACCCTTGAAGACATCAGGGTTGATGCTTTTGCAGTTGCTCGTGAAGCAACTAAAAGGGTTTTGGATAAAAATCCTTATGATGTTCAAATTTTAGGTGGACTAATTTTGGACATGGGTTCAGTTGCGGAAATGAAAACAGGTGAAGGTAAGACCATTGCTTCAATTGCACCAATTTATTTAAACGCGCTTAAAGGTGAAGGTGTTATTGTTTCAACTGTTAATGAATATTTGTCTGAACGTGATGGGCTTGATAATGGAAAAGTCTTTAATTTTTTAGGTCTTAGTGTCGGAATTAACAAAGCTGGACTTGACAACAACACAAAACGACTTATGTATGCCGCCGATATTACCTATTCAATCCACTCTGAACTTGGTTTCGATTACTTGCGTGATAATATGGTTTTTAGCAAAGCTGAAAAAGTTCAACGTTCACTCAATTTCTGTCTAATTGACGAAATTGACTCAATTTTAATTGATGAGGCAAAAACCCCACTTATTATTTCAGGGGGAAAAAATTTGAATCCTGGAGATTACATTTCAGCTAATAATTTCGTAAAAACTTTGGTAAACGAAGACTTTTACATTGATGAAGAAACCAAAGGAATCAAACTTAATGATCAAGGGATTGACAAGGCTAATCAATTTTTCCATACTCGTAATCTCTATGAAATTAGCAATTCTGAACTTGTACACAGAATTCAAAACGCTTTGCGTGCCAACAAAGTTATGAAAAAAGATGTTGAATACATTGTTAGGGATGGTAAAATCGAATTAGTTGATCAATTTACTGGCCGGATTATGGCTGGTCGTTCATATTCTGAGGGTCTTCAACAAGCTTTACAAGCCAAAGAAGAAATCGAAATTGAACCAGAAACCAAAACACTAGCAACCATCACTTATCAAAACTTTTTCCGTTTATTTAAAAAACTTTGTGGAATGACAGGAACTGCCAAAACTGAAGAACAAGAATTTATTGATGTTTACAACATGCGTGTTAACCCAATCCCACCTAACAAACCTGTTATTAGAAAAGATGATAAAGACTTGATTTTTGGTTCTATGCATGCCAAAAATCAAGCAATTATTGCCGAAGTTGAAAAAATTCATGCCACTGGTCAACCAATTTTAATTGGGACAGCCCAAGTTGCCGAATCTGAAACCTTATCTGAAATGCTTGGACGCAAAGGACTTGTGCACACTGTTTTAAATGCAAAGCAAAATGAATCAGAAGCTGAAATTATTGCTCTTGCAGGACAAAAAAATGCCATCACTATTGCTACCAATATGGCTGGTCGCGGAACCGACATTAAATTAGGAGCTGGTGCTTTAGAACTTGGAGGACTCTATATTTTAGGAACCGACAAGGCTGAATCACGTCGTATTGACAACCAGTTGCGAGGGCGTGCTGGTCGTCAAGGTGATGTTGGTTATTCGAAGTTTTTTATTTCAATTGAAGACCAATTGCTTCGTCGTTTTTCAAACTTTGAAGCAATTTATCAAGCTTATCATAATGATTCGCTTGAACCAATTAAAGGTAAATATATTCACTCAGCACTACTTAGTGCGCAAAAGAAAATCGAAGGATTTAACTTTGATATGCGTAAAAGTGTGCTTAGTTATGATGATGTTATTCGTCAGCAAAGGGATTTAATTTATACTCAACGTAATATTTTGCTTGAAATTAACAACTTTGACCACTTTATTAAACGAATGATAGTGCGAGCTGTTGATATTATTTTGGGTTATGACTTTATTTTACTTGCTAACAATGAAATTCATTATCCAAATTTAATTACCTATTTAAATGATAATTTAAGTCGAATTAGTCATTACGACTTTAGTGAACTAAACTTGCAAAAATATCCTTATGGTGAAATTCAAAAAGTTTTAGTTGCTCAAATTGAAAAACTCTATTTTGAGCAACTTCAAGTTGAACTTAAACAAAATTTAGGGGAAACCTACTATGAAAATGAACGCTACATTATTTTAAGTTCACTTGATAACCATTGACAAAATCACATTGATACTATTGATAAATTGCGTTCATCTGCAAATTTAGTGCAGTATTCACAAAAAAATCCTTACCAGATTTTTACTGAAGAATCAACTAAAAAGTTCAATATTTTAATTGCTGAAAGTGCTTATCAAGCAGTTGTTTCACTTTTTAATAACACCAATGCTCGCAAAATCGTTTATAACGAATATGTGCTCTCAAATGGTGAAGTTGTTTCTTTTGCAGATGATACTCCAGCTGAAGTGATTGAACAAATGATTCAAGACTATGAAGCTCAAATTGAAAATCAGCGTCAAATTAATTTATACAATTCTGAAGACTTTATTAATCAGCAACTTGAACAACTACAAATCAAACTTATTCAAGATGATCCAAATTCAGATTATCAAATTTGAGAGTTAAATTCTGGTCGTCAGGTACAAATTAAAAAAGAATTTAGTTTACAAGACAAACGTAGTATTTTAGTTTCAATTCATGAAGAAGAGTTAGCTAAATTAGAAGCCGCTAAACTAGAAGAGTCAAATAGTGATTCAATTTCAGATCAAGCCTAAATATTTGTTTATTCTCACAGCTTTACTTTTTTTAGTTGCCATCGTTGAATCTTGTTTGTACTTTTATTATTTTAAGCAAACTACTTTACCAACTTTTATTAGTCAAATTAGCACAAATTTGTTGGTTTTATTCACAATTATAATTGTGCCACTTGTGCCTAAATTTGCTAAGTTGTGATATCAAAATAGTTTTTGAACAGATTGGAAGTTTACTCGCGATATTTGTGCTGTTAAAACTAAAATTAACAAAGTTAATTTAATAATTGCTTTATTGCTTTATTTGTTGATTTTAACTTTTAGTGTTTATTTCATTTTTATTTTAAAACATCATTTTCTTCTATTTAGTCAGATACTTGCCTTTGGCTTGCTTGTAACCAGCCTTTATTACAAGTGGACTTATGTTTGTGCGAAAATCAAAAGATAAAAAAACAAACATTATTTATATAAAAAAATGTTTTTATGAATTTTTAAAAACATTTTTTGTCTTTAAAAATCCAAAAAAATCAAGATTTTATAGTATAATTAATTATTCGTGATTCGTAACAAAATGTTAATTCAAAAGGAGATGATATGACAAAAAGGAAAATGTTACTTTTAATTATTGGCTCACTAATCACTGTTTCAACAGCAATGGGAGTTGGTATTAATTATGCAATTGGTAATGGTTCTCAGGAATCCTCGACTTTTGATGGAATTGATACTACATCTCCGAATATAGCTAGAGATGATGAAGAAATTAATGTTATTGACAAAGATGCAAATCAAAAACCTTCAACTGCACCAGCCAAAGTTGAAATTAATGATAATCGAACAACTCAAAGTAAAAACAAAATAGATAATAAAGAGAAAAAGGATTTAGCCAAACCTAATAATAGTGCTCAAGTTGTTGTTCGAAAAAAAGACGGAACTGAGAATAATCAAAACACAGGTTCTCAATTGATAATAGGCGATACTTCTAAATTAGATTCATCTAAAAAAGATCAAGCAAAACCTAATGATAATGAATCTAAAACTGCTGTTGTGATAATTCCAAAAACTTATGATAACAATTTAAATAAACAACAAGACTCTACTCCTGCTCAATCGGAACCACAAGTTGTTGCAAAGATTGGTGTGAAAAATGAATCACAAGAGCAAAAAGAAGAACAACCAGTTGAAAATTCTGGTGCAACTACCAATCCATCACAACAAACCAATTCTGAAGATGAAAAAAATACAATAGTTTCAACTCCTTCACAAGAAAATAACGATGAGTCCAATTCTCAAGATTTAACTAGTGTTGATCCAAACAATAGTCAAGAAGCACAAGATAGTGATGGTGAAACTGAAACAATAGATTTAATAGATAATTCTTCAGAACAAGATTCAAATGATACACAACCAACTTTTACACAATCACAAATCACTGTTTTAAATGCTATTAATGATTTTAAAAATGTACAAAATTATACTGACCTTGAAGAATTTACAAAAACGCACACTATTAGACCCGATGAAGCAAGTTTATTTTTTGCAAATATTCCAAAAGAATGAATTCGAAATGCTCAAAAGCAAAATTTATTGAGAAGTTTTTGAAGAGATAATGTATATAAAATAAGTAATGATGAGGCGAGAAGAGCACTTTCAACTCCAGCTTATAGACAAGGTGAACAATACACCGAAAATCCAGATAATTGATTTAATAGAGAATTGCATTTAGCGGATACAGAGCAACTTAATGGCCAAATCATTAGTGGTGCCGACAGTTTTTTAGTAAAAGGAGTTCCTCCTAAACTTAAAGAAATAAATGATGGTACTCCATAATATTAATTAATCATTAATATTCATTAATTTATAAAACAAACAAAAAACATTAAAAATTTAATTAATTTTTAAACCAAATAAAAAAATCATTTTTTTGCTTTTTAATTTCATAAAAAAAATATAATTAACTTACTAGTGGCGTTAAAACAATGTCTCTAGTATTTTTTTAAATAAAAAAAAGATTTTATAAATTCAAGGGGCATATTAATGAAAACGAAACATATATTACTTTTAGGATTAGGCTCACTTACAGCCACAGCTGCTATCGCTACTCCAATAGCCTTAGTTAACTCTGATTTAAAAGGGAATAATCAAACCAAGATTATTGTAGGAACATCTGAAAGTGATTCTGTTACTCTAGAGGTTCCTTTTTCAGAAAAAATAAACTCAACTAAGGCATTTTTGACTTTAGTGCACGAAGGTCAAGAAGAACAAAGGGATGCAGACATCATTGCTGAAGATAAATTGGTTAAAGTAGTCTTGAAAAACCTCAAACCAAATACAAAGTATCAAATTAAACAAATCAAATTAGATGATAAAGTTATTAATCTTGAAAATCAAAATTTTTCAACTAAGGATAACACTTTAAATAAAGGTGTTATTATAAAGACTGAAGTAGATGATTCTAAAAAAACAGCTGAGACAACTAATGAAAATAAAGAGTCAAAAAATGCTGAAAATAATGAAAAACAAGAAAAAACAAACAAGCAAACAAATAATACTATAATCTCAGACAACAAAGAACAAAACAAAACACCTAATGTTGAATTATCACAACAAGGTGAAAAAAATGCTGAAGATAATAGTGCAAATAAACCAGAAGAACCAAAGGACCAATCAAATATTAGTGGTCCTTCATTTAGTAACTATGAAGAAAATAAAGTTAAATCTGACAGCCAAGACGCAAAAAAATCAGAAGAAAAAAATGGAGTTGAACTATCAAATACCGAACCATCACCAGTATTACCTAAAGAACCACAAAAAATTGAACAAAGTCCAAGTGATAAAGAAAATGAACAAATTCAAATAAGTGGCGATGGCACTTCTAACTCAGATGAACAACAATCTAAAACTAGCAAGGCAATTGAACCTACAACAGTTGATTCAAATCCAAGCAATACAAGCCAATCTCAAAACACTATACAAACAGAAACTCAACCCGATACTTCCGCTCCAACTAGTCAAGATAATGTTAGTTCATCTACTCAAGTAAGTAATCCAGATCAGGCGATAACATCAAATCAAGAAGCTCAGGTTGAACCTAATCAACAAACCGATAACAGTGTAACAATTAAAGTTGGTTATTGAAGAGTATATCAATATTCAACCAAGAAAAAACAACAAAAAAGAACAGAATCAATTGCAAAAGTAATTAAAGATTTGCAGTTGAATTTGATTGCAATTTCAGGCATTAGCCCAGGTAAGGATAATAATGGGCAAAAAATCGTTGATGAATTAAATAAAGGTGAGACTACAAATACATGATCTCAAATCACCAATGATTCAAAGTCAAAAACTCAAAAATCTAAAATAGCTTTTATTTATAATACTAATTTTTTAAAAATAAATCCTGAGACTGAAAAAATTAAAACAAGTAACATAGATGATTCTAAGTACATCCTCAAACCCGTTTCATTAAAATTTGAAACAAATAATCACAAAACATTTAGTTTAGTAAGTTCAATTTTTCTTCCATCTAAGTCTAAATCAAGCAATGATGTAGAATTTGAAACAACAAGATTAGAACAAAAGGTTAAAACTAAAAACAAAGACCAACAAGTAGAAGAATTAGAAAATTTGATTTCTGAATTAACAGAAACTGAAAAAAATGTAATTTTTATAGGTGATACAAATGTTTTTTCCGAAAGCTCAGAAGAAAACTTACCTCTTAACAATTTTGAATCTTGATTTAAAGAACCAACTTTAATAGATACTAATAAATCGATTTATACTAAAAAAGATGTTACTATTTTTACTAAAAAAAATGCAGATTTTATTGTTGAAAATCCAAAACGTTTTGATTTTATTAAATTTTTAAAAGATAATAATTTAACAGATAAACAAACAAAACAAGCTCCCGTCTACATTGATTTAAAATTCAATTAAACTACTATTTTTTTAATAAAAACTATAAATAAAAAGGTTGTAAAATTTTAAAATTAATTTACAACCTTTTTTCATTTTCTAAAAAAGAAAAATGTCTTTCAAAAAACAAGTAAACAAATAATTTTGTGCTATACTTTTAATTATAATTAATAGTAACAGGGGTGCACTTAGCTGAGAAATACTCTTATTAGTTGAACTAGATAATACTAGCGTAACGAGTTTGCTAACAATTCAAAGGAGACCCATGACTAAATTAAGATTTATAAAACCTGATACTCTAATGACAAATCCAAACGAAATGATTCGTTTTTTAGATGTAAATGGTGATTTACTTAAAACAACAGTTGTAGGTAAACTTGACGAGAAAAAAGACATAACCTTAACAAAAGAACAAATTAAAAAAGGTTATGAGTTTATGGTTCTTTCACGTCAACAAGATACTTACATGACTCAATTACAACGTCAAGGAAGAATGCTAACTTTTGCACCTAACTTTGGTGAAGAAGCTCTTCAAGTTGGTGCTGCAATGGCAATGACTAAAGAAGACTGATTTGTACCAGCGTTTCGTTCAAATGCAGCAATGCTTTATCTTGGTGTGCCAATTTTAAACCAATTAGTTTACTGAAATGGTAGTGAACGTGGAAATGTGATGCCAGAAGGTGTTAATGTTTTACCTATTAACATTCCAATTGCAACACAAATTTCACATGCAGCAGGAATTGCTTATGCTCAAAAATTAACAGGTAAAAAAGCGATTGCTGTTACTTTCATCGGAAATGGTGGAACAGCTGAAGGTGAATTCTATGAAGCAATGAACTTTGCAGCAATTTGAAAATGACCAGTTGTTATTTGTGTTAACAACAACCAATGAGCTATTTCAACTCGTAATGAGCAAGAAAATGCTGCTCCAACAATTGCAGCTAAAGCACTTGCAGCTGGAATTCCAGGAATTCGTGTTGATGGAAATGACTTATTAGCTTCTTATGAGGCTATGAAAGAAGCTGCTGAATATGCTCGTAGTGGTAATGGACCAATTTTAGTAGAATTTGTGACTTGACGTCAAGGTGTTCACACTTCATCTGACAACCCAAGAGTTTACCGTACAGAAGAAGAAGAAAAAGAGCATGAAAAATGAGAACCAATGCACCGGATTGAAAAATACATGCTTGACCGTAAAATTATTACTGAAAAAGAAAAAGAAAAACTTTGAGAAGATTCACTTGAAACTGTTAAAAAAGCTTATGAACAATCACTTGTGGGAATTGAGTCAACAATTGATGAGGTCTTCGACCACACCTATGCTGAACTAACTCCTGAGTTAGTTGAACAAAAAGCAGAAGCTATCAAATTCTTTGGAAAGGGGAATAAATAATGGCAGACGACAAAAAAATCGCTCTTAACAATATTGGAGCTGTAACAAACGCACTTGAATTAATGATGGCAAAAGATAGTCGTGTTGTGCTATGAGGTGAAGATGCCGGATTTGAAGGTGGAGTTTTTAGAGCAACCGAAGGTTTACAGAAAAAATTTGGAGTAGAACGTGTTTTCGATGCTCCTATTGCTGAAGCTTCTATTGCTGGAGTAGCGATTGGAGCAGCTATTGCTGGGCTTCGTCCAGTTGTTGAAATGCAATTCCAAGGATTCTCATATCCAGCATTCCAACAAATGTTTACTCATGCTGCGCGTTACCGTAACCGTTCACGTTCAAGATTTACTGTGCCAATGGTTATGAGAATGCCAATGGCTGGTGGAGTTCGTGCTCTAGAGCACCACTCCGAAGCAATTGAAGCACTTTTTGCTCACATTCCAGGACTAAAAGTGGTTATGCCATCAACTCCTTATGACACTAAAGGACTTTTGATTGCTGCAATTAATGACCCAGATCCAGTTATTTTCTTAGAACCTAAAAAAATCTACCGTGCTTTCAAACAAGAAGTGCCAGAAGGTATCTACGAAGTTCCAATTGGTAAAGCAGCAGTTGTTAAACCAGGTAAAGACCTTACCATTGTAACTTATGGAGCACAAGTTCACGAAAGTATTGCAGCTATCAAAGATGAAGCACTTGCTAAATACGACATTGAACTAATTGATTTGCGTACTATAAAACCTCTTGATGCTGAAACAATCATTGAATCTGTTAAAAAAACAGGAAAAATCTTAGTTATTCACGAAGCTGTTAAATCATTTTCAGTTTCAGCTGAAATCATTACTTTAGTAAATGAAAAAGCTTTTGATTACTTAGATGCCCCTCCTGCTCGTTTAACTGGATATGACATCACTGTACCACTTGCAAAAGGTGAAAATTTCCATGCTATTAGCAAAGAAAAAATTGTTGCTAAAGTTAAAGAGATTTTAGGTTAATAATAATTAAAGATAGGATTATATATGGCTAAAATTTTTGCATCACCAAAAGCCAAAGCAATGGCTAAAGCACATAATTTAGAACTAGCTAGCATTCCTTTTAGTGGTATTAGAATGACTAGTGTTGATGTTCAAAACTTCTTAAATTCAGGAGCAAAACCAGCACCTGCTGCGCAACCTCAAGTTGCTGCTCCAGCTGCAGCACAAGCTGCTGCAACTCCAAAACCAGTTTTATTTGGAACTCGTGAAAAAGTTGCACCTATTCGTAAAGCAATTGCAAAAGCAATGCGTAATTCATGAGACTCTGTTGCTTATGTTAACTTAGTAAATGAAATTGATGTTACTGCTTTATGAAAACTTCGTTCAACTATTGTTGAAGATGTAGCAAAAGCTAGTGGAGTTAAAATTACCTTCTTAGCATTTATTGCAAAAGCAATTACTATTGCACTTCATGAGTATCCAATTATTGCAGCTAAATATGACGATGCAACTCAAGAAATCGTTTATCCAACTGGAATCAATTTAGGATTTGCTGTTGACACTGAAGCTGGACTTATGGTTCCAGTTATCAAAAATGCTGACAAACTTTCAATTGTAGAATTAGCTAGTGAAATTTTAAGACTTGCTAAAGCAGCTCGTGACCGTAAAATTAAACCAGCTGAAATGCAAGGTGCTGACTTTACTATTACAAACTATGGTTCAGTTGGTTCTCTTTATGGAGTTCCAGTTATCAACTATCCAGAATTAGCAATTGCTGGAGTTGGAGCAATCGTTGATCGTGCTTTAATTCAAAATGGTCAAGTTGTTGCTGGTAAAGCAATGCACTTAACAGTTGCTGCTGACCACCGTTGAATCGATGGAGCAACTATTGGACGTTTTGCAGGACGTGTTAAAGAATTACTTGAAAAACCTCAAATTTTAGGAGTTCTCTAATGTATAAGTTTAAGTTTGCTGATATTGGAGAAGGACTCCACGAAGGAGTTGTTGGAGAAATCTATCACAAAGAAGGTGATATGGTTAAAGAAGGTGATTCACTTTTCTCAGTTGAAACTGATAAAATCACTACAGACATCCCTTCCCCTAAAACAGGTAAAATTGTTAAAATTTTAATGGCTGCTGGAGATACTATCCATGTTGGTCAAGAAATTTACCACATCGATGACGGTAGTGGCGACTCAGCTGAAGCTGAATCTGCTCCATCACCTACAGCTACTCAGGCAAAAGCTGAAGCACCTGCTGAAGCTGGAGCTAGTGTTGTTGGTGAAGTTAAAGTAAGTAATGACTTACTTGACTTTAGTAATTGAGCAACTACTCCATCAACACCTAAAGCTGAAGCGGCACCTGCTCCTAAAGCAGAAGTTGCTGCGCCAACTAATCAAATTCAAGATAGTTATAGTGGGAAAGTTGATGAAGAATTTGATGCTATTGTTATTGGGTCAGGGCCAGGTGGTTATCTAGCAGCTTCTGAAATCGGTGCTCAAGGTCTTAAAGTTCTTATTGTTGAAAAAGAATACTGAGGTGGAGTTTGTTTAAATGTTGGCTGCATTCCAACCAAAGCTCTTTTAAAAACTAGTGAAGTTGCTCACTATGTAGCACACGCTGAAGAATATGGGCTTGAAGGTAAATCTTCACTAAAACCTAATTGAAAAAAAATGCATGAGCGTAAAGCTCAAGTTGTTGGCAAACTTGTTGAAGGTGTTAAAGCCATCGTTCGTGGAGCCAAAGCTAAATCTATTGAAGGAACAGCTAAATTCTTAAGTGCTAAAACTATTGAAGTTGCTGGTAAAGTTTACCGTGGTAAATATATGGTCTTAGCAAATGGTTCAACTGACCGTAAATTAGATCTGCCAGGATTTGCAGATGGATATGCATCTGGTGCTGTGCTTACTTCAAAAGAAGCTATTAACTTAGCCGATAAACCTAAATCACTTGTGATTGTCGGTGGTGGAGTTATTGGAGTTGAATTTGCGCAAGTTTTTGCAAGTGCAGGAGTACAAGTTACTATTTTACAAAACCTTGACCGAGTACTTGCTAACTTAGATGCTGATATTTCTAAAGAAATTACTGCTAAATTAAAAGAGTTAGGTGTTGAAATCATCACTAACTCACAAGTTGTTGCTTATGAAAAAGGTCAAGTTGTTTACCAAGTTGGTTCAGAACAACATAAAATTAAAGCCGAAAAAACTTTAGTAAGTGTTGGACGTATTCCAAATTCACAAGGACTTGCCGAAGTCGGTCTTAAACTAGGACAACGCCAAGAAGTTGTTGTTAATGAGTATTGCCAAACAAATGTTGAAGGTGTCTACGCTATTGGTGACATCGTTGGTCAAGCAATGTTAGCTCACGTGGCATATCGTCATGCAGTAATCACTGCAAGTCATATTGCAGGTAAAGCAGAAAAATACATTGACAAAACTGTACCATCATGTATTTACACTAGTCCAGAAATTGCCTCAGTTGGTTTAACTGAAGCACAAGCTAAAGAAAAAGGCTTTGACTTTGTAGTTGGTAAAATGGCTTTTGCCCACATTGGAAAAGCAATTGCTGGTGGAAACACAACTGGGTTTGCTAAACTAATTGTTGACAAACAATATGGTGAAATCATTGGAGCTCACATTGTTGGTGCAAATGCAACCGATATGATTAGTGAAATTATCGTAGCTATGGATGTTGAGACCACTGTTTACGAAATTGCCGCTGCAATTCACCCACACCCAACTTATAGTGAAATTATTTGAGAAGCAGCACGTAATGCTGTTGCTAAATTAGAAAAGATTAAAAAATAATCAAAAACTAAACAATATAACAAAAAATCCACTTATTTTACAAGTGGATTTTTTGTTATATTAAGTTTATTTTGTTAAAATAAAATAATTTAAAGGTTAGTAAAGTTTAGTTAGCAATTCTATTTATAAGATAAATGGAGATTCAAGTGTGAATTAATCTTTTCAGGGTCACAATTTCAACCACATGAAGATATAGCAAATTATCTAGATAAATTAAGAAAGATCCCTTCTCTAGATGATATTATAGCCAATTAATCTCACACTGTCTTAAGAGATCAAATTGTTCTTAAAAATTTACTATAATTCAAACTTATTGTGCTATAATAATAACATATACGCTCGGATGAGTTTCTCTTATATGTTGTCTTAGTCTGATAGGCAAATTAGTTTAGTGATACAAGTTATCAAAAACTCATTTGTATAAACCACTCTATATTTGTAGAGTGGTTTTTTTATACTAACTTTTATAATGTTTCAGTAAAATTTAGTTACAAAATTTAATTACCTTTTAAATTTTATTTAGTAAAATCAATGCATATATACAAAAAACAAATAAAAAATTAGATTTTAAGGATAATAAATTAAAAGATTCGGATTTAACCTGTGAAAGTAATGATTTAAATTATGCACATGATAAATTTTATCAACTTTATGAATTAGGTTTAGGATTTGAAAAATTCAAATCATTGCATACAACTTCAGACGGCAAGCCTTTGTTTGATTTTAATTGATTAGAACAAAATTTGAATCATTTGTGCAGAAACTAAAGAGCAAGAAGAAAGATATAACAAACGCTTAGAAAAATTGAAAGCAGAATCCAAAGCAAGAAAAATGAAAATGTAATTAAAATTACAAGATAGTTTATTAATGCAGTTTTTACTATATTTGTCACCACTTTAGCTATTAGTTCTATTTTCCTCACTTTGTACTTAACGATATAAATTAACAAAAGAGAATAATTGTATTAACAAATAATTAGTTCATTACAGTTCAAAAACATTTAAAGTACTATTTATCTAAACTATTCTAATCCTATTTCTTGATTGCAAAAAGATTTCATAAACTTATTCTGCTAAAAAGTTTAAATTGTTATTTTTAAAAATTGTAAATTAATCAAGAAAAGAAAATACTCTTACCATATGTAAGATAACCTACATATTTGTAAGAGTATTTTCTTTCAAGTAAAAATGTTTTCAATGGTTAATTTATAAAATATAAATAGTCCATCCATAAACAAATTTACCCCCACTAATAACATAATTTCTTATATTATTAGTAAGAACTCATCCGAGCATTGTCAATTTGCTTATATTGTAACACATTTTTTTAAAAAAAATATTTTTTTCACTTTTTTTTTTTTTTTTTTTTATTTAACCAAATATTTCTTGTATATTTTTTATTTTTTTAATTTCTTTAAAGTAATTGCTAATGTTCTGTTCTGGCTCTAATATTATTTTACTAACTTTTATTATTTTATTACCTTTTATTATTTTTTTACCTTTTAATTTTTTTAATGTTATTTTAAAAGTGAAACATGGCAATTCAATATTGTTTATTTCAATATACCAGCTATTATCAGGTTTATTACCATATGAATCTAAATAAATCATTATTTTTTGCTTATTTTTTCGATATTCTGAAATAATTTTATCAATTACCAATTCATCTCTATGTTTAAAAAGAAAAAATAAAATAGAGTGATTGTGTGCAATAGAATTTCTTAACTTAACTATAAAGTTTAGAAATCCTTCCAAACTTTTAGCTTTTTGCTTAATTTCAAATTTTGTTGCTTTAGGAGATTTTAAGTATTCAAAAAAATCATTGAAATATGATATTTCTAATAAATCTTTGAATATTTCTCTTAGATTATTGGATTTATAAAAATTTAAAATTATAAAGAAAAATAGTGGTTTGATTTTTCCAAAACTCAAATTATTAATGTCTATTCAAATATAGTGACTCATATTGTTGTAGGTTTTAAGATTAAGATCATTTTGTATATTTTCTTGAATCTCTTCAATTGGAATAGAACCTGACTTCATGTTTTGTAAATTTTCTTTACCAAAAATTTGTCCTAAATATGATTCTGATAATTTTTGTATTGATGTAACTTTTGAATTATTTGGATCTATTATTGTATTTTTATTTCATCATTGTTCATTTTTGATGGATTTGAATAAAAAGAATAATCAATCAGTATCATTAGTATGATTTTCTATAAACATCTCTTTGCTAATAATACTTGCTAATGTTGTTTTCAAAAATCTTTCAATAAAATATAATTTTGAAAACAATAGTTGACTAATTTGAATATCTTTTTTTATAAGATCATTAATGCTTTTTAAATCTCTATTTAAATTTAAGATTTTTATTTTTTTCTTATTTAAATAATAATCCTGCTTGGACATTTCTTTTCATAATTTACCATATTCTATTGAAAAATTTTTAGTTACATTTTGATCATTGTTCACTTGGGGAGAATGTGGTTGATTTTTCACTTGAGAAGAATATGGTTGAAGGTTTGTCTTTAAATATTTAAAAATTTCTTTGGTTAAATTATAAGCTACATTTTTCTTATTATAATTTATAAACAGAGCTTTAATAGGGACTATATAATTAGAGTATCCGAGAATACGCAAATTCACTTTTAATAATTTTAAATCTTCTTCTTTGTTATTTATGAAAAATTTTTCTGAAATTTTTTCTATTTGTTGATCTAAATTTAAATGCTTATTTGACATTTTTTTCCTTATTTTTTAAATGTTTTGAATTTTTTTAGAATATTGCTTCACATAATTTGGCAACATTGAAATGAAATTTGACATAAACAAAGAAAAATAGATACTATCTCCATTTTTCTTTGTGGACCATGCATTAATCCCAATGGAAATGCAAGTATAGCATTTTCATATTCATTATTTGTCTTTCAATTTAAACCCAATCTATCTCTTAAAAATAAAATTTGGTGAAGTTAGTTTTGGAATAATATATAAGCATTTATTCAAACTGATTTCAATTAATTATTTTATTTCATAATCAATATTTTTGTTCAATAACATTCAACATTTCCAATAAATTCTCTTTATTTATCTTAGAAATTTTAATTTTAGTTAGTACAAAACTATATGGATTTAAAACATTTCCTATAAAATTTCTTTTTAAAAATCTTGAACATATAGCAGTTGTGCCTCTTCCTAAAAAAAATTATCTATTACCAAATCATTTTCATTAGAATATTTAGTTATTAGATCGATAGGCACTTCAATAGGAAACATCACTAAATACAATGAAATAGAGCTTATTTTTTTAATATTTGTTATATCTTTAGTTTCCATAAAATTATAAAACCATAAATTTTTTATTTACTGATTTTTCGTGCAAAAGCAAAATTTTTATACTTTATATAAAATAATATAACAAATGAATAGTTTATAGACTAAAAATTTTTTTATTATTTACCTAGTAACTGATAAGCAGATTTCATATAGAGGCTGAGTAAAACAAATAAAAAACACAATTTGTGAAAAATTGTGTTTTTTATAAATTTATGTAAAATAGCCAGTAAATTATTGCTTATTTCTTTTTGAAAATTTTATTTCCAACTTCGATGTATTGTTTGATGTATGAGTCTAAGTTGTCAAAAGCTTGTTTGTAAATCGCTGGATCTCCAAGGTCGATTCCCGCATCTTTTAAAATCTCAACTGGTCATTTTGAGCATCCTTTTGATAAAAAGTTTTTAATGTAGTTATCAAGTGCAGATTTACCTTCTTTTTTGTATTTTTGGAAAAATACATTGGCAACAATGTAACCAATAGCATATTTGTAAACATAATAACCATAGTAATAATGGGGAACAATTACACTAAAAATATTAGATAATTTTTGGTCACGAACATTTTTTGGTTTTGTATTTGTGCGATAACGGGCACTAACTTTTTCATAAATTTCTTCAAAACCTTTATAAGAGGCAATTGGTTGCCCAGCATCAATAGTATTATAAACATCATGCTCATACTCAGCTCAAAGAGTTTGACGATGAACAGTTCCTTGGAAAGTATTGATCATTTCAGTTAAAATTTGGAATTTAAATTTATCGTCTTTGCTAGTTGAGAGTAAATAATCATTTAGCATTAACTCGTTAAAAATAGAAGCTATTTCAGCTAAAAAGATAGGATATTGTGAGTTAAAAACATCTTGGTGTTTGTCAGAATAATATGAATGCATTGAGTGACCAAGTTCGTGAGCTAAAGTATCAACAGCATTAATTGTATAATCAAAGTTCATTAAGATGTATTTACGTTCAATTCCATATGAGTTACCAATTGAATAAGCTCCAGAGCGTTTGTTTGGAACATTGTGATAGTCTACTCAACGATTAGCGAAAGCTTTTTTAATCTCACTAACATACTCATTACCCAGTGGTTTGATAGCTTCTAGAACAAGTTTTTGAGCCTCTTCTATAGTATAACGATTTTTAACTTGCACAAGTGGTAAGGATTTGTCTCAAACTTTAGGAGCATAACCTTGACTAATTTCAAAAAACTTAGCATGTGCATTTTTATATTTAGTTATTAAAGGCGCACTCTCCTGTACGGATTTAAATAAATTTTGAAGCATTTCTTTTGGAAAGCGGTCAGGGAATAGACAAGCTTCAATAAGGGAATTATAACCTCTAACTCTTGCTTGAGTTGAGTTATAACGAACATGTTGATATCATAAATTAGCAAAAGTTTCTTTGTGCCTTAAATATCCATCATAATAATTTAAATACGCATTTTTACGAAGTGTTGAATCTTGACTTTTTAACAACAAACGATATGAAGTGTCATTAACTTGGTGTTTAAGACCTTTTGAGTCTTCTGCATCTTCAAATTTTGTTTCAGAGTCACTCAAAATTGCAAAACTTTGATCTAAGCTTATAGAACCATAACTTGCACTAATTAAGTATTCTTCTACTTTATCATGCAATTTATATTTCTTAGATTCAATTTGGTCTTCAATTTCTTTTGAAAAACCTGCAACACTTGGATCATCTTTTCATTTTTTGATTGTTGCCAATTTATCATAAAACAAGTTTTGAACTGGTCCAAGTTGTTCATAAAATTGACTAATTTGAAATTCAAATTTTTGCTCTAAAGCTTTATTTTTTTCATCAACCAAGTTGGTACTTGATCTATTATAAATGTAATTTTGCACTAAATTGAACTCAATCATAAATTTTTCTTCATGTTTTTTGTAGTTCAAAAAATTAGTAGCACTATCAAATTGCTCATCACGCAATTCAATAAGTTTATTACCTAGTTTTTTTAGTTTATCTAGATGATCTTCAATAGTTTTCCCGCCCAACATTGCTTCAAGGTCAAAACGATATTGTTCTGGAATTTCTTCATATTTTTTATAAGCCATGTTTATCCTTTCGTTTTTTTTAAAAAATAAAATAAATTTTAGCACAAAAAAAATGATGCAATTACATATATGATTAAAAATATGTAGAATATCATAGACATTTGAAAAAAACTTTTTGTAAATTATTTTTTTTGCTTACAATATAAAAATTATTTTGAAACAAATGAAAGGAAACTTATGAACATTATTGATTTAATCGAAAAAAAAGTTGCAAAAAAAGAACTTAGCAAAGAAGAAATTTATTTTGTAGTAAATGGCTTTGTATCTGGAAAAATAAAAGACTATCAAATGGCTTCTTTTTTAATGGCTACAAGAATTCAAGACTTTAGTGATCAAGAAACTTTTTATTTAACAGAAGCTTTTATTAATTCTGGGTTAACTATTAATTTGGATAACATTAACAAAATTAAATTGGACAAGCATTCGACTGGTGGGGTTGGAGATAAAATTTCAATGATCATTTTACCAATTTTGTCTGCTCTTGATATAGTTATCACTAAAATTTCAGGTAGAGGTCTACAACACACTGGGGGAACTGTTGATAAATTGGAATCTATACCAAATTTAAATTGTGAAATTGATGAAAATGCCTTTAAAAAACAGGTAGAAGAAACAGGAATTGCGATTATTGCCCAAAGTAACAAAATTGTACCAGCTGATCAAAAAATTTATGCTCTTCGTGATGTTACAGCTACTGTAAATTCTATTCCATTGATTGCCGCATCGGTTATGTCCAAAAAATTAGTAACTGGAGCTAACTATATTTTAATAGATGTTAAGTGTGGAAATGGCGCTTTTATGCAAAATTTGGAACAAGCCAAAGTACTTGCCAAAAAATTAGTGGCCATTGGGAATCATTTTGGTAAAAAAACTTTTGCTCAAATCACAAATATGTCTAGTCCGCTTGGAAAAATGATAGGAAATAAAAACGAGGTTTTAGAAAGTATTGATATTTTATCTGGCAAAGGTCCTAAATTACTAACTCAGTTCGCTTTTGATCTAGTAGCCTTAGTTTTAAAGATGACAAAGGGGATAGATAAAGATCAAGCACTTAAAATGATTTTAGAAGTAATTGAATCTAAACAAGCACTTAATAAATTTTATAAACTCCTTAAAGATCAAGGTGGTGATATTTCTTTTATTGAAAGTTTTAATTTATGAAATCCTAAGTATAAATATGAACATAAAGCAGAAAAAGATGGATTTATTAAATGAACATCAGCAATTAATTTAGGTAAGATAAGTGTGTTTTTGGGAGCTGGTCGTCTTACAAAAGAAGATAAAATTGACCCAGAAGCTGGAATAGAATTGAAATTCGAAAACTCTGAAGCAGTTGAAAATGGACAAACTATTTTAACTCTTTACTCATCTAACCCAATTGATGTTAGCAAATTTGCAGACTTAATCAATAACTCTTATAGTATAGAAGACAAACCTTTTGAACACCAAATGTTTTTAGATTTAATTAACTAATAAAAATATATTTATATATAAAAAACAACACAATAAGTGTTGTTTTTTCATTAAAAATTTATATAATCTAATATCCTAACCTAGATTGATAATTATGCCTATAATTTAAATGATTAATCATTGGTACTGTAAAAACTAAACAAAAAGTATAAATTGGAAGAGAAAATGCTGATTTTAAAATAATAGGACTTAAATAATAAAAGAAAAAATTATTAATTAATCTATCATTACCACTGCGATTAATGTAGCGATTATAATATTTAATAAAAGCAATTGGGTGTCAAAATCAACGAAATATTACAAATAAAATGGCCAAAATAATCAGAGATAAAAAAGCTATTTTTCACTTGTATTCTTTAGTTTTATAATATAAAATAAAAAGAATAATTGCCGCAATCAAAATAAAAAGACTTATCGATCCTATTAAGGATAAAATGGTGATTTTATCGAAAGTTGAACGCCAAGCTATAGGTACTTTGCTAATTTGCTGAGAATTTAGGCTAAAATAATAGAAAAAAATGAAAATTATTGCTAAAATAAAGATAACAGTTGGAATTAGTAATCATATGTCTTTCTGATGAGCTAATTTGAATAACAAAGCGGCTAAAATGGCGATTGCAGGGGGCACTAACCCATATTCAGGGGTTCAAATAAATATGTTACTAGTGAGTGCTGTTTTAGTGATATCAAAAATCAAAGCAACAAAAGCTCCTTTAAATCAATTTAGGGTAATTCCCAAAAATATATAAAAAGGAAGTTCAAAAGCAATATTAAACCTTGCAGGTAAAGCTGTTTTTACAAGGTATGCTATTATTAAAAAAAGCCCCAAATAAATTCCTGAAATTACAATATCAAAAATTGAAAAAGCAAAAATATTAGACAAAATTTTTTTATTTTGTATTTGTTTTTTAATTGTATAAACTTTATCGAACAAATAAAACATTTAATACATTATATAAAAAAAATAATAAAATAATGTTAAAGGGTTTAAAATGAATATTAATTCAACTAAACAATCGCATAAATTACAAAAAAAAATAAATATCCAAGCCTATAAAGCTTCAGGTAAGTTATATCGACAATGAAACGAAGCATCGATTATTAATTATTTTGACAATTATTTAGTAATATCACTTAAAGGTGCCAAAGTTAAAAAAGAAAATGAAAAACCTTGAAATGTTCGTGAAAATTCTATTTGAATTTTTCACAAAAAAGCATTTTACAATGCTATTTTAACACTTCGTGGGCATCAAGTTCATTATTATATTAATTTAGCTTCAGATTTTGTATATGAAGATAATACTATCAAATTTATTGATTATGACTTGGATTTAAAATTAATTACACCAAGCAAGAAGATTGAAATTGTAGATATAGATGAATTTCAAAACAATATTAACAAAAAACTTTATACACCAGATATGCAGTTAGATAAAATAATGTCTAAACAAATTCAAATACTTTTTTATAATTTTTTGAATAAAAAAGGTGTATTTAGTTCCAGTTTTTGGTCATTTTTTAAACCTAGTTTTAAACCAAAAGCAATCAAAACAAATAATTAATCTGTTTTTATTAGTAGGTCTAAAGCTTGTTGGGCAGCTGCGAACTCTGCTTCTTTAATGCTTTTGCCTTTACCGGTTCCATATTTTTTGTTTTCTCAATATAAATGAACTAAAAAACTTCCGTCTTTTAGTTGGAATTTACGATATTCGATTTCAGATGTTGAAGAATAAAACTGAATTTTTTCTTGAAATTCAGTTTTAGGATCTTTAGCATTAGATTTAGCAATTTGAATAACAATTGGCATTAATTTTTTCTCTAAAAATTTATCTAAAAAATCACTACCTAAGTCCAAATAAATAGCAGCACAAAAAGATTCAAAAATATCGGCTTTAAATTTCTGATTGTCGATGATTTCCTTTGCCCCTTTACCTACTCGAACAAACTTATTTAGTCCGATTTCATCACATAATTTAGCAAATGTTGATGCAGAAACTGATTTTGCTTTAACAATTGAAGCTATACCTTCTTTACTTAAACTAATTTTTTTATAAATAAATTCACTAACCTTAAAATTCAATATAGCATCACCTAAAAACTCAAGCATTTCATAATGACTTTGGCTAGGATTTTCATGATGAAAAGATTTATGAGTAAGTGCTTGCATAAAAACTGCAATTGATTTTGGTTTTATTCCTATGCTAGCTAATCAATTTAAAAACTGTTTACGGTGCTGCATCTGATAATAATTTTTCCTTAATTTTAACCAAAACTTGACTTTCTAAAGCTATTTTAACTTGATTTAAAGCGCCTAAAAAAGCTTGTTCATCGCTAGAACTATGTGTTTTTAAAGCAATTCCATCAAGACCAATGATTCAAGCAGCTCCTACATTACGATAATCAAATTTTTCTTTAATTTTATACAAACTAGGTTTTGCGAGTAAGCCAGCAATTTTCCCTCTAGTTGAAGAAATTAATGTTTGCTTTAAAAGTTTAAAAACTGCTAACATTGCACCTTCTAGTGTTTTTAAAATTAAATTTCCGGCATAACCGTCACAAACAAAAACTTGAATTTCAGCTTCTAATAGATGTTTGGGTTCAATAAAGCCTACAAAATTTAAATCTGAATTTTGAGATAATAAATTATGGGCTTCACTATGAAATTCAAGACCTTTATTTTCTTCTACACCAATATTAACAATAGCAACTTTTGGGTTTGCAAAATTATATAAATTTTGAAAAAATAACGATGCTATTTGTGCTCATTGCGCCAAATATTGGGGTTTGACAACAACATTCGCACCTACATCCACCATTAAAAAAGGTAAATCAGAAATAGTTGGTATCATTGGCATAAAGGCAGGTCGTTCAACATTTGGTAATTTTGGTAACTTAAAAAAACTACTTGCCAAAATTAAAGATGATTCAGCTGGGCTAAGTAGTGCATCAACTTGCTTGCTAGCTAATAGATCTATTGCAATGTTCATAGAATTCTGTTCTTTATGAGCATGACGAATAGATTTACCATCTTTAGTAGCGATATTTGTTTCATCAACAACACTAATATTATCTAATTGTTTTAAATAAGTTTTGATTTTAGTTTCATCTCCCACTAAAATCAAATGGTAGTTTGGATTATTTTGAGCAAATTTATTAGCAGCTTTGACAGCAAATTCCAAACTATTTTCATTATTTTGCACATCAAAAGCAATTTTAAATTTATTCATTGATAATCCCAATTAAAAGTGAATAAATTTCTTGATCACTTTTATTAAAAACAAAGTCTATATTATCGTAATTAGCAGCAATTTGTTCAATTTCAACAATTTGCTCCTTAGTCACATTTATACCATAATTGATGTATACGCTAATAGTTTCTTTACTTGTGTGATTAGATAATACAGATTTAACGAGATTTAAAGCTTCATCATCAAGAAGTGAGACTTTTCCTTCTTTTAGTGCTACAAATTGATTTTTTTTGATTTCAAAACCATCTAATTTAGCATCTTTAGCTGCTTGAAAAATTGAAAACACTCTTATATTTTCATTTGCTTGTAACATTAATGATTTATTGTCTTTTCAAGCTGTGTCAGGATGGAAATTTTCTGCTAAAAATTGGCCTTGGAGTTGATTGGTAGTTGGAATTACTATAATTTTTTTAGTTTTATCTTTTTTAAATCAATTTTGAACTTGCTCTGCAACTAAAATAAAATTTTTGTCGTTAGGCAAAATAAAAAATGCTTTTGCACTAATTTGCTCAATAGCATTTACAAGATCTGAAAAAGAAGGTTTGTTAGATTGGTCGAAAACCACAACCTTACTAGTGTTACGTTCCTTCATTAAATCAACAAAACCTTGACCATTATTGCAACTAATTAGTGCTGACATTTTAGGAGGAATAGTTTTTTTAACAATATGTTTGCTTGCTTGTTGATCCATACTTTCAATTTTAATCTTGTCAAATTCGCCGTAACGCTGCAAATAATTAAGCAAATTTCCCGGCTTCAAGCAGTGACCATGGATTTTTAATAAACCATCTTGCTCAACTACAACTAATGACTCAATTCTTTTGGCTAGTTTTGACTCTAATTTTTTGCGATTAAAATCAGTTAAAGATTCTATGTTCACAATAGCTTCAGTACAATATCCAAAATCACTATGATCTTCTTGTTCACTAAAATGAAAATTAATTTCTTGTGGTGAATCAGTGTAGTTAACTGGATTACCATTTAAAAAGTGATAAATTCCTTCTAAAATAATAAGCATTCCTTCTGAACCTGAATCTGTCACACCTGCATTTTCAAGTTGTTTCAATTCTTTTGTAGTTTCATCACAAATGCGGCGACCTTCTTGAACCATTAATTGAAATAAATCTAAAAAAGATAATTTATTAATTCGTGCATTTTTAATGACATCACTAATTTTACGAATAAAAGTTAGAATTGTTCCTTCAACAGGTTTAACAACAGAATCATAAGCACGTCTGACAGCATTTTCAAAACCACTAACAACATCTGCAATAGTTAGTTTGTTTTTGTTTTGTCAACTATCTTTGAATCCACGAATAATTTGAGACAAAATAACACCAGAATTACCTCGCGCTCCAAACAAGGAACCACGTGCAAATGAAGTTATTATTGTACCACTATCGACATTTTCTAATGTTTTTATAGCTTCAAAACCAGAATTAAAGGTTGCAAACATGTTGCTACCAGTGTCGCCATCAGGAACTGGAAAAACATTAAGTGAATTAATTCACTCCATTTTATTTTGTAAGTGATTTTTAGCAGATTCTAGAGCAAGACGCAATTCTTGTCCTGTCAAATTTTTGTTTATCATTTTTCCCTTTTAATTTCAAGCTTAACTATGAAATTATAGCAAAAAAGTGTACAAAATATAGTTATTTTTCAAATTTAATACTAAAATCTTGACTCCCAGCTTCGTGTTTTTGAGCGCCATGAAAATGTCCAAATTGCAATTTGCCTGATAAAACTTTTTTTGTATCATCCCAATTCAAAATTCAATCAAAATAAGTATTATTTTCATTTTCTCATGGAATTGGCAACCCTTTTTTACTAATGAATTCAAGAGTTTTGTTGTTAATTAACTGCAAAATAACCAAATGGTTAATGCGATTTTCATCTAAACATTTTGAAATCGCGCCTTGTTCACAAGCATTTGGATAATCCCTACTATTTTCATTTTTTTTATCATTATAAAACTCATAGAACCTATTTTTAAATTGCTCATAAGACATATTTTTACTCTTGGGTGTTAATCGCAAGGCATAGTCATTTTCTGACTTGTGAGCAACATCATTGAATTTGCCATAAAATGTTAAATTAGAACCACAACTAACAAATAGAATAGTGGAACTAGCTAATAAAAGCAATGCTGATTTAAATCTCAATTTCATACTAATTAATTATATACTTTTAATCAAAATATTGATTAATAAACCCTTGAATTACTTTTAATCTATTGGCTAGATTTTCAAAATTGTTTTGTTGAGAATTGTTGTTAAAAATGGCCAAACCTTTCAAACTAATAAATGATTTCATTCTTTCTAAAGATTGAGATTTATAAGCAATTGTGCTAATGTCAACACCATAGTTTGGTATTAATTTTTGATTTGATTGGCTTTTAGGTATTATCTTTTCTTTTAAATCCTTATTTGAATCTATAGGTAAATTTCAATTAATTTTGCTAGAAATGTAATTGTTTAAAAAATCTTTTGAATCAGATGTTCACAAATTAACTCTCATATCATTTTTGAACAAAAGTATTTCAAGCAACAATGTTGCATCAGGATTTTTAAAATAATCTGTTAAAGATTCAGTTCCTTTATAGTTGTATTCAAGACTAGAATCTGGTAAATTAAGATCGCTATTTTTTTTGTTTAAAACTACATTTGGCATACTATAAAGTGCTTTAATAACTTTTTTAGATGAAGAATTTTCTTTTTTATCCAAATACTCCAATCCTATATAATAACTATCTTCCAAACTTACTTTTTGACCAATATCTTGACTATTTGCTGGTATTTTTTGAATAAAAACATTAATAGAATTATCTTTTACATTATCACCCGATCCTAATAAATAAAGCCTTTCATCTGGATTTGTTGGCAAACTGCTAGGTTTAAAAGCTAAATAAATTGCTCCATTATGAATAATTTGATTTTCTTGTTCTACCTTAAGGTTGTCTGATTTGATAGTTAGTTCTGATGTAAGATTAATACCATTTGCGGTTTTAGTAATTTTGTCATTTAATTTATTACTAAAATAAGCTGGTTGTAAACTTGCTAAATTATCAAAAGAAACAACTTTATTATCAATAACATTAATTGAGTTTTGATCTATAAAAACATCTGGTGCTAAGCTTATGGCTGCATCAAAAGCTTGATTTGTGGGTAATACATCATTAATTTCTAATTCAATTGTGTCAATCAATTGTCCTGCATTACTAATTTGTAAATTAATTTGATATTTTTTTGCAAATATATTTTGTATTTTTATTTTAACCTTCCTTGTGATCAAATTAGTTATTTTACTAAAAATATTTTTTAAATAATCCCCTGCTAATTGATTAGAAATTTTTGATTTTCGACTTGCTTGATTTAATAAAAAAGTTAATGGCAACATTAAATTATCTATATTTTTTGAAGTAAGTTGTGTTTTTATTAGTTTGAAGGCATCATCGATTTGATTCGCAAAAACACGAGAATTTGTGTCTAAAAAAATTGGTTTAATTTCTTTTTTAATTTCTTGAATTTCACTTATTAATTCAACATCTTTTTCATCTAGAGTTGTAGTTAATGAACCCTTGTAATTAGAGAAGTTAAAATTAGCTATAGCTTGCGATGTGATTGTTTCACTAGAACCTACATCGAAGGAAATTCCTTCAGGAATTTTTATATTTTTACCTTCTACACTAAAATCAAAGACAGCATTTAATAAAATATTATTTTTTAAAATTCCAACAGGATTTGTAAAAAAATAACTAATTTTTAAAGGATTTTGTGTTTTTTGTGAATCATTGGTTCGATTATTTTTAAATCAAAAATTAAATGATTTAATCTCATTTATATTTTTGTTTTCGAAAAAAGGTTTTTCCATCAATGATTTAGAAATAACATTTGCATTAATTATTTCTGATAAATTATTAAAACCTAAATCTTGAACTGTTTTAACCAATTGAGTATTGATTTTATAATCTTTCAAATTAGCACGAATTATCTGTAAATTATTTGCAACAAGAGATTGAGAGAATATTAATGGTAAGTCCAATTCAAAAAGAAGTTGGTTAGTTTGTTTGCCAATAATCTGGCTTGCAAGTGCAATTTTATCATCTTTTAACGCTTTAAAAATTAAGCGCCCTCCATCATCCAATTTAGGAATCATTAGTTTGTTTTTATCTAAATTAAACAAATTACCTTTTTCATCAAAAAGCATAATTGTGCCAATATCAGTAATTGCTTGCTTAAATGCCAATGCTTGATTTTCATTGTTTTTATTGACCACATTTAAGTTGCTATCATTAGATTCTAATGTTTGAGTAATATTGTTTTGAGATTGTTTTTTGCTATTTAATTTATTGTAAGAATCAAACAAATATTGCAAAGTAATTGCGGCAATTTTAGGATTTGGAAAAGCTAGTTTGGATTTCCCTGTTACATAAATTAAAGATTTTGCTTTACTAGGTGTTTTTGCAATATTTACATTTTCTAAAACTTTATCAGTAGAAAACCCTTTAACTTTTGTGGTTGTTTCTAAAATAATTTCGCCATTTATATTTGAAGCAATTAAAGACAAACCATTAATTTCATAACCAGTTTTAGATACAACTAATTCTTTATTAATTTTTAAATAAAAATAGTAATTTGGTCAACGTTTTTCAAAATTAGAAAAATCAACTAGTTCATTTAATAAATTCAATGCAGTTTCATTAGCGTGATATTCTAGAAGTTGATGTGCTGAAATAGAGTTTAAAAACATTGCTTTTAAATGTAAATTTTCTGCCAATTTTTCGAATTCAATTTTGTCTATGTTGTACTTTTCTTTTTGCACTTTCAAGTCATTTTGACTAATAAAATCTACTTTGGATTTTATATTTGATTCTTCTACCACGTTCTTTGAAGCTGTTATCGTAAAAGATAGAATAACACTAACAATACTAGCCGATACCAAACCTACAAACGATCAATGCTTATAATTTAATTTTTTAATTTTTTTAATAATCACTTTAATTCAACCCCAAATTATATACATAAATAACCAACGGAACAGAAGAAATGTCTTCGCCTCTCTCTAATCATAATTGTAAAAACTTAGTATTTTTTTGACTTAGTTTTGATGAGTGGTTCGTGTCATCAGAAAGGTCCAAGTCGTCCTGAGATAAAGGATTGGATGTCAATGAAATAGTTGGATCAATAGTCTTGTAATAATCTAATAAATTAGACAAACCTATTCGTTTTAACAATTGTTGCATTGATAATTTAGTGACCAAATCATCTAAATGATTAAAATCGCTGTTTGTAACACTTATCCTTTGAAAAGCACTAGGTGTTTCAAGAGCAATTTTGTTTAAATTCAAAATATTTTGTTGTTTTTCATCTGAAATATCTTTTATTTGATCATCATAAAACTTAATATTATTCAAAGGTCGAAATGCAGTTTTAAAAAGTTCATAAGATATTTTTCCATTTTTTAAAAAACCAAAATGATATTGATAGTATATTTCCGGTTTTTTTGATTCTAACTCGTTTTCAGTAGTCTTAACCTGACCTGAATCTATTGCTGAGCTTTTAAAAATAATTTGATAACCAAGATGGTTTCCAAGTTTTAATAGTGGAAAACCAAAGTTTGAATTTGCTAAAAATCTTAGTTTAGCATAAAATGCCAAAAGTAAATCTGCTAAATTTTGAATTGGAATTTGTTTGCTTTTATCTTTTTTATAATAAGGTTGAAGATTATAGTAAAAATCTGATTTATTGTCCGCATTTTCATTATTTGCCTCGAATGTTGCTATTTTGTACAAAATTTCATTAGACTCTTTTGTTGCAAAATCATTTTTAATTGCAGCTAAATCAAAAGGGATGTACAAAGTAGATAAATAAAAAATCCCATCATTCAAATTATTTTTGTTTAAATTAAAAGTTGTATCTAAATAATCATTGTTAAAACTAAATAAGTTGAACTCAGATTTACTAGTTGAATCGGCTTTTTTTGGATCTATAAAACTAATTTTGCTTAATTCTTCAAATATTTTTTTTGATTCATTATTAAAAAATGTTGTATCTTTGCTAATGAGCCCCGCTTCTTTTAAAATACTTAAAAAATAAATTGCCACATTGTAAATACCTTGATTTGCAAGGTTAAACAAAAAACGTGGTACATCTAAATTATTTTTAAATAATTTGGTTTCAATATTGATAACTTTATTTTCTTCACTATCCTTTTGATTTATCCTAGAATTAGCTAGAAATGTTTCAATTGGAATATTTCTAAAATCTCTTGAAATAGCTTGTAATTTTTGCTCATCATTAAGTCGAAGTCCATAAATATCTGGTTTTTTCAACATATCAATTACTTGGTTATATCTTTGTTTCTCTATCAAATTTTTTAAATTATTTATTCCAATAGAGTTTGATGATGTTGATTCAAAAGGTTCGATTTTATCTGAATCGTATCTATATTTAGATGATAATCAATAATAAATACCATTAGGTTCTGTGGACTCGCTATCTTGTGAACTTTTTGAAAAATTCATATTATTAATTTTTATTTCAATTTTTTTGATAGTTGAAACATCGATAAATTTAGTTTTAATTTCAACTAATCCATCCACTTTTAAGTAGGGTTTATTTTCATTAGCATCAAAATAAATTCTTAGTGTGTCTGAATCTAATTTGAAATTAATTTCAAAAAATTTATCCAAATTTTCTTTAGTAATGTCATTTAAATTCGCATTTATAAAATTAAGTTGCTTAATCAAAGGTTTTTTTAAACTATTAGAAATTATTGATAATAAATAGTCATCTTTGTCTTTTTTACTAACAAAAAAAGTACTTTTAAAAATATGCAAAAAATCAAAAGCTGATATCAATGATAGATCTAATTTAGAATTTTTTAAGCTATTAGATGTTGAACGTTTTTCTCACTGTTGTCACCATAGTCTTCTAATTGAATTAATATTTAATTTTTGTTGTGGCAATGAATCTTTAAAACCTTGCTTAAAAAAATCATTTTCTTTAAGATTTGAAAAACTAAAAGAGTTATCAAAATTAGTCTTACCAAATAAACCAACTATATTGAGTGGAACTGCGATTATTTCAGATTCACCACCTTTTCCATCTGTTGATTTAGATTGATTTTGAATAAAAAAATATAGATTATTATTGGTGTTGGTTATCCATTGATTTTGATTGTTAGGATTTCTAACTAATTTAAAATCACAATTTTCAGCTACTTTAGGACCAATTTTAGTATTGAGTTCAAATAATATTTCATTAAAATTTAAAAAATTTTCTAAATATTTCTTGGTTTCATTAGAAGTTATTTGTCTATTTACATTATTTAAAAAATCATTCAATGAAACAAATTGCAAGGCTGTTGAAACGACTGCCTTTTTTAAATTTTTATCCTGATTTTGAGTAACTTGATCGCTTTGTTGAAAGCTAAATAAAATACTTTTGTTAGGCTTGATTTTACTTGCTATGTTTTTAATTTGTTCATCTAATTGGCTAGGTTGGATAACCTTATCTTTTAAAGAACTAGAAATCCCTACAGAAGTAGAAATTACTATAGAACCTATAACTATACTAAAACAAATTAAGGCAAGTTTTTTTTTATTTTTTTTCTTAATTTTGTATATTTTCATATTTAAAAATACCTTTTATTTTACAAAAAAAAGAAAAAATTATAATGTAATTCTTGGAAAAATAACAGATGATTTTATTATTTTTTGATTTGCAAATTTATTAAAATCAAGAATAAAATTGAGATTTATATCTAAATTAGCTAAAGTTTCAGCTACTTTTTGACTAACTTTTGGCATTACAACGCTAAACATCACATTTGTTGCATAAATTCCATTTAAAAGGGCAACTAAAATAGTGTTAAGTCTCACTTTATCCTCACAAGCTCACGGCTTTGCTAAATCAATATAAAGATTTAAGGATTTACCTAGATTAATAGCTACTTTCAAAGCTTTGTCAACCTCTAAATTATCAAATAACTGACTATACTCTTTTTGTGATTTTTCAATTTCACTATAAATATTTTTATCTATTTGTTCTAAAACATTGCTATTAAAAACTAAATTGCATTCTTGATTTTTATCTACAAGAGCAACTGTTCTACTAATTAAATTTCCAAAATTATTAGCTAAAGTAGCATTGTAGAAAAGGGTTAGATTGGTTTCATCAAAAATACCATCTTGGCCTAAAGGTATTTGAGTTGCAAAAAATAGCTTAATCACTTCAGAATCATATCTAGATAAAATATCTAATGGATCTATTACATTGCCCTTAGATTTAGACATTTTCCCTTCACTCGTAACTAATCAACCATGAGTAATAATGTTAGTTGGTAATTTGAAATCAAGTGCTTTTAAAAAAATTGGTCAGTAAATGCAATGGAAACGAGTTATTTCTTTCCCCACAACATGAACAATTTGTTCGCTTTCAACTCAATAACTATTATTTGGATCATTTTCAACTATATTTAATGCACTTACATAATTAAATAAAGCATCTAATCAAACATAAACGACATGTCTAGGGTCGATATCAGTTACAATACCTCAACTTTGCCGAGTTCTAGTAACAGACAGATTTTCAAGACCTTTTTCAATAAAATTTTTAATTAATTCATTTTTAATTTTGTCTTCGCTAATAAAATTAGGGTGTTTGGTTCAAAAATCAACTAATCAATCTTGCATTTTTTGCATATCAAAAAAGTATGATTCTTCTTCAATCTCTTCGACTTTTGCACCACTAACTGGGTGATAATAAGAATCATCCTTAAAAATAGCTTGCTTTGAGGTTAAAAATTCCTCATCACTAACTGAATAAAGGCCACGATAAAAGTCTTTATAAATGTAACCTTTTTCAACTAATTTGTTAAAAATTTGCTTTACAAATTTTTTGTGAGGTTCATTAGTTGTGCGAATAAAAAAGTCATAATCAATATCAAATTTCTTTCACAAATCAACAAACTTTGCTGATGTTTGATCCACAAAAGTTTGTGGATCAAGACCTGCTTTAGCAGCACTTTGAGCAATTTTTTGCCCATGCTCATCAGAACCTGTAAGCATTTTAGCATCATAACCTTGCAAACGTTTATAATTCCTAATTACTCACGCAATGGTAGTTGTGTAGAGGTGTCCAATGTGAAGGTTACCAGAAGCATAATAAATTGGAGTAGTTATATAAAATTTTTTAGCCATTTTTTACCTTTTTACAAATATAAAGTTTTTGAATTTCTTTTCGATATATGTGTTTAGTTTTATTTTTGGGGTGCAAATATAAAGTGGGAAGATAATGACCGCCCCACGAACTTGCAAACTCAGCTTGAACTAACACAAATTTAGGCGCTTCACCAAGGCGAGGCGCAACAAATTGAGTTTTTTTAGGTTCAAACTTGTAAAGTCTAAGCAATTCTAACAAATCAACATAGCGTTCAATTGGTAATACTACAACAAATCTTCCTTTTTGCTCCAAAATTTTACTAGCACCAATGATGAGTTGTTCGAGTGTTAGGTCAACTTCATAAATCGCCCTTTTGAGTTCTTCACTAACATTTTTAATAATTTTTGTCCCCATTTTGTAATAAGGAGGATTAGCAAAAACTAAATGATATTTAGCACCAACATTAGAATTGTGTTGTTTTCAGAAATCTTTAAAATCAGCTTCGATAACATTTATTTGGTCTTGTTTGTTATTTAAAAAAACATTTTCTTTTATTAGATCAATAGCTCTTTTATTAATTTCAATAGCATCTATTTTTAAATTCGAGTCTCTATGAGCTACAAAAATAGATAAAGCACCATTGTTAGCACCAACTTCACAAGCGCGTTTAATTTTTTTACCTAGATCAATAAAATTACCAAGCAAAATAGTGTCAACTGAGTAGTTGAACATCGTTTTGTCTTGCCAAATTTTTAAATCAGGATTATAACCTAAATTATTTAATACTTTTGTCATTTTCTCAATTAATTAATCGTTTATTTTCCTGATAATAACGACCAAATTTTGCTATTTTAGTGCCATTTAGCATTGTTGCATCGGCACTAAAATTATAACTTATTTTAGTCATAAATTCACCAACACCATAACTATCAACGGGAGTTTGTTGAGATTCAAAATAAGCTATTTTTTCAGCATCAAAACCAGATGAAACAATAATTTTTACATGTGTGCCATTATTTTGATCCAATGCTAAACGTAAATTTTTAATCAAATTTACACTCACCCCAAAATCTTCTGCTTTGGGATTAGAAAATGATTTGTCAGCAATGTTTGTAGATGTGTCTACTCGCACACCATAAAGGTTATTACCAAATTCAGCTAAAACTTTGAGTGAATCAGTAATAACATCATTATTAAAATCAACAAGTGCTATTAATTGATCTTGGGGGTACATTTGATAATAAACTTTACATGTAGCAACTATATCACCAGAAAAATTTTGTATCAAAGCATGAGGCATTGAACCAAAATTAGACATTAATTCTTTGCCATTTTGAGCAATAGAACTAAAAACTTTAATCCCGCCTACACGAGCAGCCTTACCATCAATTTCTTGAAGTAAATAGTGGTCTGTTCTATCAGCCATATAAATAACTTCTTTATTTTTTGCAGCTTTAACACATTCGTAAGCATTAGTGGCAATAGAAGTAGAACGAGCTAGAATACCATCAATAATTCCTTCATAAATACCAAATTCATGTAATGGACCTTCTAATTGCAAAACAACTTCTTTACTAGATATAAAACTACCTTCAGGTAAAAACGAAATTTTATATTTGCTTGTGTCAGTATTGTTTTTTAAAAATTCTAAAGCCTCATTAATACCTGCTAAAACGGCAAATTCTTTTCTTTGAAAAAATTGCAACACAACAATGTTGTTTGGGTTGTTTTTTGCGACTATTTTTTCTGTTTTAAAAAAATAGTCTGCTACAAATCTATTAATTTTTGTCATTTCAAACTACTTATCAATTATTTTATAAGCCTTTTTTATATAAATATAAATTATAGTTTATTATCACAAAAACATTCTCAAATTATTCGACTTAATTGAATTTATATTTTGTAAATTTCAAGCCTGAATGATTATTTGCGCATTTTTAATCATTTAATTTATTTATTACAAAAATTTTCAAATTAATTAGTTAATTAATTTAACTACTTTATATAAATAAATCAAAAACATCTATGGCATTAAATTCTTTATTTATAAAACAAATAAGGTTTACAAAAAAAAAAAAAAAAAAACTTTTTTTGAGCACAAAAAATAAAAAAGTGTATAATTGTGGGTGATAGTGGTAAAGAGTGAATATGTTTGGTACTATTTTAAGAATTTTAGATGAAAAGAATAGAATTGTGTTACCACCTAATTTTCGTGAAAAAATTGGCGAACAATTTTATTTATCAATTAACTTAGAACAAATTCTTGAATTACGTAGTAAACCTAACTTTGATGCACTTGCTGAAAAATTGAATCAAAAAAATTTTTTAGAAAAAAGTTTTAGAGATTTTACAAGATATTTTTTCGGTAATACAGTTAAAGTTACTCTCGATAGTCAAGGTCGCTTTTTAATTCCTAAAAATCTTCTTGATCTAGCTGCTATCGAAAAACAGCTTTATTTAGTTGGTGTTGGTAAAAAAATCGAAATCTGACCCAAACATCGTTATGAAGCTTTTAATAGCTTTTTTACTGATAAAGAAAATGTTGCTAAATTAGAAGAGAAATTAATTGAATCAGGAGTGGAATTATAATATGCACATTCCAGTTTTACTTAATGAACTAATTGAACAGCTAGATATCAATCCAGATGGCATTTATGTCGATCTCACTCTCGGGCGAGGTGGACACTCAGCCGCCATTTTAAAAAAATTAACCTCTGGTAAATTAATTGTTTTTGACAAAGATCAACAAGCAATAGAAGCTAGCAAAAACAAGTTACTTGCAATTTCAAAAAATGTTATTTTTATTTGATCAGATTTTGCTAATTTTAAAAATCGCATGGATGAATTAGGAATTAGCAAAGTTGATGGTATTATTGCTGATTTAGGTGTTAGTTCACCACAAATCGACAATGCTGAACGAGGTTTTTCTTATCGTTTTGACTCTCGCATTGATATGCGAATGGATCAAAACCAATCACTTGATGCTCATCAAATTATCAACAGTTATAGTGAGCAGCAATTAGTTGAAATTTTAGTTAATTATGGCGAAATTCAACCAGCACGTAAAATCGCCAAAGCTATTATTTCCAATAGACCTATAAATACTACACTTGAAGTTGTAAAAATTGTGCGTAATTGTTTATCTCCAATGTTGTTAGCTCGCAAAAATTTAGTAAAAAATGTTTTTCAAGCATTGCGAATTGCGGTTAATGGCGAACTAGATGCTTTGCAATCGTTATTATTTTGTTTCCTTTCATTTTTAAAGCCGGGCGGAAAGTTTGCAGTAATTACATTTCATTCGCTTGAAGATAAACTTGTTAAGTTTAGTTTCAAAAAGTTACTTGATCAAAATAAAACACCTTTTTTTATCAAAGATGAACCTTATTGTTTAGTTAAAACTATTTGACCAACTTCTAAAGAAGTTGAATCAAACCCCAGATCTAAAAGTGCTAAATTACGAATTTTGACAAAATTAAAGGATGAAAATGAAAGAAAAATTTAGTGAAATTATGCTAATGGGATTAGGTAGTTTTGGAGTGCAAACTGTAAAAAGAATGCCTCAGAGTAATTTTTCAAAGTTTTACATTAATATCAAAAATGAGATGATAGAACAATTTCACTTTGATGAAAGTATCATTTTAGATAGTGAAGGTTTTGGATATGATAGCAATTTAGCATACCAAGTGGTTTTAGACCACAAGGATGAAATTAAATCTAAGCTCACAAATGTTAAGTTTTTATTTTTATTAAGTGGGCTTGGAGGAGCAACTGGTTCTGGAGCGGTTTGTGCTTTAGCAGAAATAGCGAAAGAATTAGGAATTATTGTTGTTGCAGTGATAACAACCCCATCTGATATCGAAGCAAAAATTAAACATGAAAATAGTAAAGCAGCTCTTGATTTTATAACCGAAAAAGTTGATTCTATAGTCACAATATCTTTTGAGGACATTTCAAAAATGTATCAAGAATTTCGTTTTGTTGATTTAAATAAATATGTAAACAACAAACTTCAAGATATTGTTGATGTAATAACTGATATAGTAATTTTACCCAACTGTGTCATTCCAATTAACCCTTCACTTATGAAATCTGTTCTTACAAGCGGCAAATTCTTATATATAAGTCAAGCACTAGCAACAGGTGATAGTAGTAAACATGGTCGCTCTAAAAGAGTAGTAAAAGACTTGTTTGAAAAGAAGACTAGTGCCTCTGAGTGAGAAGATTGTAATGAAATGCTTATTTTAATAAGTGCTTCTGAAGAAATCGCTCAATTTGAAATCAATGAAATTATAACTTCAATTAAGTCTAAATTTCATGATGACAAAAACATTAATTATTCATTTGGTTTGTTGAGACAAAACGAACTAGCTAATGATATAAAAGTTGGTTTAATAGCAAGTAAAAAACACTATAGCCAAGAAAAAAAAGTAGATTATAGTTTAGATACTTCAACTAAAATTGAAGAATTTGACTTTAAAGATATTGACGATTTTGATTTTGATATTGATTAAAACTAAAAAATAGTTATTCAAGGAATTACAAAGACTCGATGATGTTTCGAAATTTGGTGGTTGTTATTAATTGAATAAATTTTATAAAATAAAACCTCTTAATTGAGGTTTTTTTTATTTTCTTTTTCACTTTGAGCATTTTTAGCCAAAACTTCTTCAGCTTTATTAGGTAAGGACTTACCAAAAGTAAAATAACTGAAAATATTTTGAAAAGCCTGTGGTGGGATGCATAAATCTTTCAACTTATTTTCTGTAATGCTCAAATCAATATCTGTTTTACCTTTTTCTAAATTTCAAGCAAATTCTGGATTTGCTACAAAGGCTGAGGAAATACCAATTAAGTCAGCGTGCAAACTAGCTTGTTTAATTTTTTCAGCATTATTGATAGAACCGCTAATGATAAGTGGAATTCTACGGTCTAAATATTCATAAACAACTTTAGAAATTAGTTGATCGTAATAAATGCCTTTAGAACGTACTTTGTTTAAAAAAACACTTCTACCTCAACTAGCAATTGCCAAATAAGATAATTTTATTTTTTTAGCAAAAATTATTTCAAAAAGTTGAATAAAATCTTCAATAGTATAACCAAGATCATCACCTCGAGTTTCCTCAGGTGTGAAGCGAAAACCTAAAATAAAATCTGAAGTTGCAAATTCTTCAATTATTTTAGAAACTCCTTCTAATATTTCTAAAATAAATCGAGATCGATTTTCTATAGAACTACAATCGTATTCATCATTTCTTTTGTTATAAAAACAAGAAAAAAATTGTTGCGGCAACAGTTTTTGAGCACAAGAAATTTCCACACCATCAAAACCCGCTTTAATGGCTCGTTTAGTAGCGCTTTTGTAATCTTGAATAATTTGATAAATTTGTGGTTTAGTTAACTCTAAAACATTGTGGGGTTTTGGGAATTCCAGGGTATTTTCACTAACTCCATATGTATGTCCGAGTTCGTTTAATGTAGCTAGTGAATGAGAACCTGCGTGAATTAATTGTGCAACAGCAAGTTTTTTTTTATGTTTCATTGCGCTTGCTAATTTAGATAAACCATCTATAAATTTATCATCACTGATGGCAATTCCGTAATCAAAAAGTTTACCATTTTCACTAACATAAAGTCCACCTGTGATTGTTAGTGGTGCAGAATGAGCACGCCGAGTTGCAAAATTTATATCAGCTAAATTTACAAACCCTTTTTGACTTAAATTTAAATTAATTGGACATGCTACAAATCTATTTTCAAGAAAATGGTTACCTAAATAAAAAGGTTTAAAAGTTTTTTTATTCATAATTTATTAAGACAAAATTACATCAATAATTTGTTGTATTGTGATTTTAGTGAAAAATAAATTTTCCAAATTTATTTTTTCAAGCGCTTGTTGCAGTTCTTTTTGTTCTAATTTGCAGCCAATCAAAGTTTTCTCTAAATTTTCAAGTGATTCTTTAACAAAAAAATCACCACTAATTTTAACTTTTGAAATTTTAAAGTTTTCAATTTCAAAAGAAAAATTAATTGTTCCAATGTCTAAACGAGCATCCCGATTATAAGAATATGCTGGACTAGTGCCAAAAGTTCAATCTCAATTTTTATACTTGTCTTTAACCAATTCATCAATTTGATTTCAATCACGATCAGTTAATTTGTATTTTCTAAAACCTTTAGGAAGATTATTTTGTAAAAATTTTTTTAAAATTAAATCTTTAAATTCAAAAGCATTTAAATTAGCAAATTCTGGCTTGAAATAATCTTTTAACTTAGCAACCCGTTGGCGGACTGATGTAATACCTTTGGCTTCAATTTTTTTACGATTAGGTTTCAAAGATTTTTCCAAACTATCAAAATCAATATCATATAATAGTGAAAAACCTGCATAAATTCTATTACCTGTCAAAGACATAGCAGCACCAGAGACTTTTTTACCATCAATGACAAGATCGTTTTTACCGCTAAATCCGACATTTTTAGCACCTAAATCTTGCAAAATTTTTACAAAAGGAGCATATAATTCCTCATAGTTTGAAAGTAATGATGGTTGTTTTTGATAAGGTACTGAAAAACAAAAGTTGGCTGCCAAATCATCAATATAAATAGCTCCTCCCCCTGTATCACGGCGTACAATTTGAAGATTATTTGATTCTAAAAAATCAAAATTTACTTCTAATTCAGGATTTTGAAAATAACCTATTTGAACATGAGGATCACAAATATATGGAAAAACTATTGTCTCATCTAGATCAAGTTGCTTTATTGCTCAATATTGTATCGCAAGTAAATAAGCTCCATCTTTTATTCACTCACCATTTCTAATTGGTTCAATTAAAATCATTTTAACCTCTAAGCTTTCACATTTTTTCAATCAATTGTGCAATATCTTGATTAAATATTTTGCTTTGTTGTTTAATATTTTCTGATAAATGATAATTTTTTGAATTTAAAACTACATATTTAGCTTTAGGATTATCAACTGTCATTTGTCAAAAAGGTCATTTAATCAGTTGTGGTGTAGTATAACCTACTCCAATTTCTAAAAAAACAACTTTTTTATCTTTATTTTCTTGTAAAAATTTTTCATATTTTTCTTTTTGCAAGAAAAAATTTTCATCTTCCACCATACCCTTAAAAGCAATTCTTTTGTTAACTTCTAAAAAAGCATCACAATTTGGACACTTGGGAATCAAAGCAGAATCAACAAGCATATCCTTTTGATTTTCAACCATATCTTTAATTAAATCATTCTTTTGATACAATTTATTTAGGCACATTTGTGAACATTGCAGCAAATCATATTTCCCTTGAATATAAAAAATTTTATTTTCATCAAAATCGTTAACTTGTAAACTATTATCAGAATTTGTTGTAATGATAAAATAATTATGTTTGTCAAGAATTTCTTTTAAATTTAAAAACAGAGAACTTTTTGGTAAATCAAAACAATTTAATTTAATAAAACGGCTATGAAATGCTCAATAAGTTTGCCAATTAGGGTAGTCAAAAAGTGATGCTTGAAGCATATCTAGCAAATTATATTTTTTGATAAAATCAGCAAAATGTTGTTCAAATCTAGATCCAGAATAACCAATATTTGCTGCGCTAGTTAGTCCTGCCCCAATTCCAACAACTACTGCATCGGATTGATTTAACAAATCTAAAATTTCCTGAGCAGACTGATCTAAATTAGAAGTTGGGCAAGCTATTGAATTCATTTTCATCTACACTAGTTAATTTAATAATTCAATTTTTTCCAGAATCTGGAGAGTTAAGTAATTTTGGATTGGAAATTGCATCTCGATTGATTTCAACCACTTGTCCAGCTAAAGGTGTTTTAATAGATAGAACTGTTTTAGAAGCTTCTATTTTAAGTATCTCATCATTTTTTATCACATTTGATTTATTTGTAAAATGAACAAAACCTACAGTTCCTACATCATCTTGTAGTTCCGCACTCATTGAAATTGTAAAAATATTATCATGTTTTTCAATTATTAAAAAGTTAGCAATTTTTTTCATAGGTTATCCTTTTTTTATTTTTTTAATTTATAAATTTTAGCAATTTCTTCAAGAGTTGAGACTCGATTCGCATGAGTTTGACCAAAAGGTACAATCATCATCTCCTCTAATTTCAATTCATTACTAAAATAATCGATTTGTTCTTTAATTTTATCAGTATCACCAACTATAATTTTACTTCTATGAAAAGCAAAACTGGCAATTTCTTCCTTAGTAAATATTAAATTTTCAATTTGTTTAAAACTTGGTATAGTTTCAAATTCGTTGAAAAAGTTTCGACCCAAAAGATAGGTGTCCATAATCTGTAAGTATTGTTGGATTTGTTTAAAATCTGTTAGATAGTTTACGAAAATCGCAAAAGAAACTCGTCCAGTTGAGTTATGTAATTTTTTATAGGTTTTTCTATAAATTTCAATACATTTTTTAGCATTAGCAAAATCTGGGAATAAAAAATAACCATAAATTAAACCATATTTATGTTTTGCTGCATATTTAGCAGTTTTTTCCGAAGTTATTAACAAAAATAATTGATTTTCTTGAGTATTTTTAGGTATTAAATCCAAATTTTGACTTTTATTGTTTATTAATATCGATTTTATTTGAGAAATTTTAGAATAAAATGTTCTTTTACTGAAATTATTTATTTTAAACTCTTTTTGCCCAGGTGGAGTACCATGATTTGAAGCTAACCCATAATAGCAACGTTCTGGATAAAAGGTGTTAAAAGTTGAAATCGTTTCAGCTATAGCAAAAGGTTGGTTATAATGTACCAAAAATCCAGCAAAACCCACTTTAATTGTGTTAGTGTTTTCCAAAATTTTGGTAGCCAAAATTGTTGGTTGAGAAATACATAATGATTTAACACTATGATGTTGCGTAAGTCAAAAACTAGAAAAACCTAGTTTTTCAGAAATTTTTGCAAGTTTTACACTATTGAGATGACTTTGTTGAAAACTAGAGTCATAGTCTACAATACCATAATCTAAAATAGAAATTTTCATAACTAGTTTAAGTTTAGTTTGTTTTTTATTGATTAATTTTGTTTTTTAATAGTAAATTAACGAATAAATTTATCAAAAACTTTAACAAAATCCTCTTTATTTTCTGTATAAATTAAATGACCTGTTCTTGGGATGACCTCAATTTCAATATGAGGAATTACACTTTTATAATAAGCTATATTTTCTTCTTTTAAAACAATTCCATCATTTTCGCCTAGAATCAATAATGCTGGACAACTTACTTGTTTTAATCCTTCATCAATTTTATTCATAATATAATCTTGAGGTAATGTCATTCCTAAAGCAACAATGTTGTCATTATTGTGATATTCATAATCAAAAGTACTTGTTGCTCATTCAAGTCATTTTGGATCCTTGTATTTTTCTTTATCATATTCATAAATGGTCATAAAATCTAACATTTGTTGTGGTGTTTTTGGGAAAAATTTATCCTTAAACAACTGGGCCAAAGGCATATTCGCCTTGTTCATCGGTCCTATAAAGACAATTTTTTTAATTAGCTCAGGGATTAATTTATACACTAATGCAGCATTACCAGCTCCCATAGAATGACCAACTAAAATTACATCTTTAAGATCGAGTGCTTTAATAAAACGCACTAACTCATAAGCATAGTACTCCATATTTAATTGGTGTGGCATTGCGGGTGTTAAATTACATCCTGGTAAAGTAAATGAAAAATAATTAACATTTAAATCTAAGACAGCAGATCAAAAAACATTATGATTCGAATTAAAGCCATGACAAAACACAATGTTAATTTTATTATTTTTGTTAAAATTGATTACATAAGGGTAATCTCAAGTAAATTTATTCATATTTTTTTCCTTTTATTAATTTGTTTTTTATAAAATAAATCATGTTTATTAATTTAAATTATACTAATTTTAAAATAAAAAATAAAAGTATTTTTAGGTCTTTTCTTAAAAATATCATAAATTAATAAATTTAAATAATAAAATATTTGTATTCATTATTTCATTTTAAAAAAAGTTTTATAAAAAAAAAAAAAAAAAAAAAGA
>NZ_JBXGGF010000006.1:0-49256 GCF_056854695.1 Mesomycoplasma sp. | reverse complement strand
GATAATACTTCTTTTAAAAAAAGATTATAGAGTTTATAATATATTTTACTATGCTTAAATTAAATATGAATAACACCAAAATAATTCAAATCACTTTTTGTTAAGGATAATAAAAAATCCATTTGAACTCAGAATATTTAATATTGTCTTGAGTTTAAATGGATTTACTATTTTCTAAGATTTGTTACAAAAAAAATTAATATTTTATGTTATTAAATTTTTATTGTGCTACTCTCATTTTTTAATAAATTTGTTTTAGAATGATCATTTGATAATCAAACACTTGCAACTTCGTAATCTCCCTTTTCAAAGGTATTACTTCCATAACTTAGCTCTGAACTAATTACAAATGAGACATTATTCCCACCTTCTTTTGAATAATATAAATAAGTCAAATTATGACCTTTATGATCATCGAATTCAGCTGCTCGATCATTGATTACATTAATAATTCCATCTTTTACATGTTTTAATTCAAATTCGAGTCTATTATTTTTTATTTTATCATATATTGTTTGAGATGTTTGTAATTTTAAGTAAAAATATCCACCACTAAAGTAAAATTTAATAGGAATTAATGTGGATTTTAGACCCGCTACTTTTTCTTTGATAGATTCAATAGAATTTTCAACTGTTTTATTAACTTTTGTATGGTTTTGTTGATCTTTAGTGGCTTTACTTTGTGAATCTACTTGGGATTTCATTGATTTTGCTGTTATACTATTTTCTTCAGTTGTTTTTACAACTCTACTTACAGTTTTAGTACCCTCTTGTTGTTTTTCATTATTACTATTTTGTGAACTTACTGACCCATTATTTTTTTCAGTTTTTTCGTCACTTCCAGTTTTAGTACCCTCTTGTTGTTCACTATTACTATTTGGTGAATTTGTTGACCCATTATCTTCTTTAGTTTTTTTACTATCATCATCTTGTTGTTTTTTGGTGTTGATAAGTTCATTGATTTTATTTATAGCCTTTTGTAAATCATCAGAAGTAGGATTGTTGGGTAATGCGCTCTGAATTGCACTAAGTTCAGGATTGCGCTCTCCAAGTTTATCATTCGCTTCGCTTAATGTAGTTTTATATTCTTTAGTTAATGCAGTAATTTTTTCTTGTTCTTGTTTTTGTTCTGGAGTTAGTTCATTAGTTTTTTGTGACAAAGATACAGCAATACCAGTAATTATTGAACCACCAAGAACTACAGAGCCAACCATAATCAATTTATTTTTTTTATTCATAAATTTCCTTTTTTGAATTTTTTTAAAATATTATTTATTGATATGAAACACACTATATATATGTGTGTAATTTGGTTATTATACTTTATTAAAAAAAAAAAAAAAAAAGCGATTCGTGTCCACCTTTTTGAAACTAAGGTGTAAAAATATTTAAAAAAATAACTTGATAAAGTCAAGTTATTGTTATAAAAGTATAAAAAACATTTAAAGTTAAAAAAATAAATTGAAGATTGTATTTACTCAAAATCTATATATTCACTGTGCATTAAATCATCATCATGAGCCTTAGCGGGAGTATCTTCTATTGTTTTTCTTAAAAGATTTCCTTTACTATCTCTTAAATACAATGCTTGAATTTCTGGTATTAAATTATATTCAGAAGTTGCAAAAACAACACCTCGAGAAAGGTATGATGACATGTTGTTTTGATCATAATATAATTGATTAGTTAGATCTTTATCATTATCTAAAATAATATCAGAATTAATAAAAGCTAAAGAACCATCTAAATTATAAACACCTGAACCAGAAGCTCCAGGACCATTTGTTGCTAAAAAAAGTGGTCTTGGTACTTGTTTGCTATCATATTTAAATTGAACACCTTTAAAAAAGTTTTTAGCACTAGCATCACCAGGATAAAATAACCCAATTTTGGCTGTATAGTCTATATCATCGGGTTTTCACACATGATTTGAAAATTTTAGTGGTAAAAGTTTTGACATTTTTTCTCAAAAACTTTCAAAAGCCTTGAATTGCTCATTAAGTTCATTCATACTCTTTTCTCACTCGATTTTTTGATATTCTTCCGGGAAATGTCAATGAGTTTTTGTTTTATTATAAAAATCTAATGCTTGACTAACATCTGATATAAAATCTCTATATTTAAAATAAAAAGCAGCTACATCTTGTCCATATCTATGAAAACTAGCAACTTCAAAATATTTATTATAAAGGTTTTGTAAATATTTAGTTACTTCCGTTGAACTTACATTCTGAATTTTAGAATCACTTTTTTTCTTATCGTAAATATATTTTTGTTGTCAAAGCTTTACCAAGGTAATGTTATTTAAAGTGTTAATTTTTCCATTGTCATATCATTTTAAAAAAGTTCCAAGCGATTTATCAATGTAATAAAATTTACCATCAGGACTTGTGTTAATAGAATTCATGCTATTTCAAAAATAAGATCCTAAATTTAGCACGTGAAAATTGGTTAAAAAAAGTGCCTCTCTATTATTGTTGTCTAGTAAAATACCTGTACCTGTGGGAAAACGAACATTTCTTTGATAAATACTTTCATATTCTTTGTCTTCATAAGGTTCTGATTTGAAACCAACATATTTCAAATTCAAAATTTTTCTTCAACTTTCTGGGTTTAAATAAGAATTTTTAATGTTTGAAACACCATTGTTACCATAATTTTTTTTAATTTTATCTAATAAATAAATGTTAAGATTATTATTTTGTGCACCTAAAAACATTGAATCATTCTCAGATTTAATAACATTATCACTATTGTCTAGATCAAATCGTCTATAAAAAGGACTAAAATGCACATTTTGTGTAGTTGGAATAGCTTTAGACAATAAATTAGGATTAAAATCAATGAGTGAGCGTGAGTTGATTTGGTCAAAATTTTTTGAAGGATCTAATTTTACAAATTTTTCATCTCGGTTATTATTTGAATCATTTTGTTTATATTTATGAAAATTGGAGTTTGGATTTAGTTTAGAAGGAACAATTTCTGTTTCATTATCTTTTAGATTGTTTTTGAGTGATTTAAAAATTCGAATTAACATATCATCATTGCTATTTTGTTTAATATTTTCTAAATCAGGATGATTTAATTCAAAATCATTATTTGGCTCTAAGTTTAAATTGTATGGATTATTTAAATTTTTATTTTGTTGTTCTAAATAATGAAAAATACCTTTAGATTCTAAGTCATTTTTATCTTTAGAATCTAAATTTGTTGTCGGGTTTTGATTATTATCTTTTAAATCTTTTGAGTTAGATTTTGGTTCTACATCGCTATTATGACTATTATTATTTAAATTATTTATTGACGAAGAATTATTATCATTTTTAGATTCCTTTGAATCTTTTTTTTCATCAATGTTAAGTTTTGGTAATTGATCATTCAAAAAAGTCTGTGTTGAACAAGCAACAAAAAGTGTATTAAGGGGTATTAGAAGTGCAACAACAAATTTCTTTTTCATAATAACATAATTATAAACCTTTAAAATAAAAGAAAAAAATATTATTTATGAGATTTTATAGAATAAATATGGAAAAATTTACTTTTTCCTTTATAATAATAATGTTTTAAATTTATTAATTATATTAAAAAGGAGGTTACATTATGACAATAGCTAAAACAAGAAAATTAGGTTTTTTTGCCGCAATGGCGATGCTTGTTGGTTCAGTTGTTGGTGTTGGTATTTTCTTTAAAAATGGGAGCATCTCTAAGGCAACTGATGGTAATGGGTATGCTTGATTATTTGCATGAATAGTTGGAGGAATTATCTCATTGATGGCTGCCATTAACTATTCTGAAATTAGCTTTTTAAAACCATCTAAATTAAACGGACTTGCTAACTGAGCATATCGTACAGGTGGTAAAAAAGCAGGTTATGCTACAGTTTTTAATTATTCATTTTATTATTTAGTAATTTTGACACTTTTGTTGTCCATTATAGCTTCAGAAGTTACAGTCTTTTTTATCAATCAAGCTAGTGGTGTTGAAATTAAACTACCATTTTGAGTTCATATTCTAATAGCCATTGGTTTTTTACAATTTTTCACAATTTTAAACTGACTATCTGTTAAAGCTTCAGGTTATGTTGCGTTAACATCTACAATTTTAAAATTTGTTCCATTAGTTGTGGCTTTATTTGCAGGTATTTTTGCAGCAACCACCTACAACGACGGTGGACAAAGTGCTTTTGGAAGTGACTACATAAATGGAGTTAAAGATGCAACAGGTCAATTTATTAAAGGTAAAGAATCACATCCATTTGATTTTTCTAAATTAATTTTAGCTTTACCAGCCGTTTTATTTGCATATGACTCATTTTTATCAGTAGGTTCATTGCACAATAAAGTAGACAAGGCTGAAAAAAGAGTTCCTCTTATTATTATTGTTGCAATGATTCTAATTGTTTCAATTTATACATTAATTGCTCTTTCATCTGCTCTACACTCAAAAGGTTCAATTGATGGACTAATTAGAGATGCCTTTCCTAAATCAGCAGCTAAACCTGTTACAATTTTTGTTTTTGCATTTTTATTAATTTCCACATATGGGGTTAATAACTCAATTAATGCATTTTTCATCAATCAAATTAAAGACCTTGTTAAATTAGATTTAATTTTTGGTTCTAAAAAAATTAAACAAAAATTTGGAAAAGATAAAGCTGTGTTATTTTATTTAATTTTTGGTCTTGTAATGTGAGGACTTATAACTCTTATACCATCTATAGCAGCACCACTTCCTAAAGAACACCCTATACTAGGACAAGAGGCTTATGGATATGGTAGTGATGTTGTTGCGGATGCAATGTCTAATTTTCCATCACTAATTTTTTATGGTCTATATATGGCTATTATGGTTTTATATATGATTAAAAAATATAAAAATCCAACAAAATTACATAGTCAACTTACAGGAAAACCAATTAATGCAATTTTGTTTTGAATTTCAGGTGTTATAGCTAGTTTGTTGATTTTGGTTGCAGTTGTAGCTTTTGTTTATTCTCAGGTAGAAGCTGTTATAAAAAACACATTTGGAAACTCATCAGCTGGTATTTTTGAAGATAATGGCTTAATACTAACCAATCTAGGTAGTTTCTTAATCTTTATTTTTCAATTGATAGTTTTCTTTAGTTTTCCAGTAATTAACTATTGATTAATTAAAAGATTTGAAAAAAGATGTGTGCTTAGTGATTTTGAAAAAAATGTTGAATTAAATTCCAATAGTAGTTCATCAACTGATTCTCAAAATAGCAACATAGCTACAAATGTAGTTGAATACTATAAATCTATTAATAATAAATAAAATTTATTATAACAAAACAGAAAACCCAAAAAATTTTGGGTTTTTTTATTTAAAAATTATAAAATTATTAAACAATTAGGATAAATATGATACAAAAAGTTCGCGATTATACTACAAAAGAAACATTTTTAAACAATATTAATGAAAAGCTTAAACCTATAGTTGATGCGAAATTAGATGAAATTTGGAAAAGAGATGATTTTGAGACACTAAGATTGAGAAGAGTGTTAACACTTAGTTTTGGTGCTCTTTTTATACTTTTTTTAATAATTACAGCACTTATTTGGCGAGTTAATATAAAAGTTATTTTGCCTTTGGTAATTGTCGATATGATTTGATTAGTAGCGGCTGTAGTTTCTGGTATTTTTTGATTTTTCAAAAGAAGAGATATAAAATATTCAATTCATTGAGCACTGAATATTCACCAATTATATGAACTAGCTTTTTCATTACTAAATGCTGATATTCAATATATTAGCAGTAAAGAAATAGACGAAGATTCTTTTCCATTTTTAAGTGAAATTGAATTATCATTGTATAATTCACTAGTTCGCCGTGGCTATGATTTTTTTAGAGCACACGGTTCAAATCATCTTATTTTACATTCAAAACACAATGCATGCTTTGAATGTGCAACATGAAGAAAAGAAGTGGTTGTAGAAGATAAAACGGTTCGTGTTTCTTACGCCTACACAACTGTTATTAAAATAGATACTAGTAAAATTAGAAACCCATTTAGTTTTTTTATGTCTAAGTCATCATTATTTGATTTTAGCAATAATTACGCAGGGATGAAAAAGATAAAATTAGAAAATTCAAATTTTAATAAAGAATTTGATATGAGATCATATGACGAATTAAAAACATTTCAAATGATGACTCCCCTTACAATGGAAAATATGGTTCAACGAAAAAAAGATATAGCAGGTGTTGATGTTAGTGATCTTAAAATTTTATCAACAGGTAATTTTCTTTACATTGGTTTTGTTACCCATAAAGAAGAAGTGTTTCGTGATCGATTATCATTCTTTTTAACACTTAACAAAGATGTTATGAGTAAAAGGATAGTTGATGAAATTTCACAAGCAGTTTACAATATCTATTATCCAATTAGCATTATGCAAATCCCAATATATATAGATTAATTTTGCACAAATAATTAAAAAAGATCCCTTTAATTAAATTAAGGGATCTTTTTAAAATTAAATCTTAACCACGATATTCTGAATGGTTAGGATTTAATTGATTTGCGTGATTATCGTTATTATCCTTATAAGCACTGTTATTTGGATTATTAACATTCGCTCTATCATTTGGGCCAAATGTGTTCATATTTTACCTCCTTTTTTTTAATTGTTGGCAATAAATATAAATTATTGCCAACAATTAACATTTTACTTTTTTTTTTTTTTTTTCAAAGTGATTTGTGTCGGTTTTTTGGGAAAAATTAAGAAAGATTTTTTGTAAATTTAAAATTTCAAAACAACTTACAAATAATCTAATTTTTTGTCATTATAAAAAATTTCTTGAATTTGTCCTGAAACAACAACCTCATCACCATCATAAACAACAACTTCTTGACCTGGAGTTACAGCTTCAAAGTCATCGTAGAAAACTCAAAAGCTATTTTTATCAATAAGTTCTATTTTAGCACTAACTGGTGTTTGGCGATATCTAAATTTAACCATTAAATTATTAGGATTAAAATTTTTATTAAGTAAATTTAAACTACTTGCAAGTAGTTTGTTTGATAAAAGTCATTGTCTTTGGTTTTGTGGAGCTACATATAAAACTTTTTCATCCAACTTGTGGCCAACCACAAAATAAGGTTGCTCCATTCCATTAAGACCTAAACCTTTGCGCTGTCCAATTGTAAAATACATCGCACCAGGGTGCTCACCAATTATTTTCCCTGTAGTGATATCTACAATATTACCTGGCATTGTTGGTATGTAGTTTTGTAGAAAATCCGTAAATCTACGCTCTCCAACAAAACAAATTCCAGTTGAATCTTTTTTTGTAGCAGTTGCTAGACCAATTTTAGTAGCTATCTGACGAATTTCAACTTTAGTAAGATTTCCAAGCGGAAAAATAACTTTTGAAAGTTGCTCGTTTGTAAGTTGAGCTAAAAAATAGCTTTGGTCTTTGTTTGTATCTTTTCCAGCAAACAACTTGCCATTTTCAGTTCGAGCATAATGGCCCATAGCTATAAAATCAGCTTTGTGTTCTTTAAAAGCATAATTCAAAAAATGTTTGAATTTAATATTTTTGTTACACAAAATATCGGGATTTGGTGTTTTACCATTTTTATATTTACTAATTAAGTCTGCAAATACTTCATTTCAATATTGTTCAACAAAATCAACTCGAAAAATTGGAATTTCCAATTGAGTAGCTACTTTTTGTGCATCTAGTCAATCTAATTCTTGAGGACAAACATTATTTTGATAACTGTCATTGCCCTTGATATCATTATTTAGCGTTGAATCTCAATTGCGCATAAAAACAGCAATGACTTCATGACCTTGTTGTTTTAATAAATAAGCTGAAACAGATGAGTCCACTCCACCTGATAATCCCAAGACAATTTTAGCCATTATTGTTTCTCACTTTTTTTATGATATAGCTTTTAAAAATCAAGAATCATTGTCTACAAAATCTTCAAAAAACTTTACAATTTTGCCCCACAAAATGACTCATTTTTCACTCACTACTTTTGATACTAAATAATTTAATAAACATTTTTCCAAGTCCATAAGGCATTAAAAATGATAATACTATCATAATTAAATTTAATAAAAATAAAACAAACATTGATCCACCAGAGTAGAAAAAGGGGTGTAAAAAATTTAAAAAAGGATAAATTGTTACACCGGTGTAAAAATAAATAATATCACCATTGTGAGTATATGTTTTGCTTAGTCATTGCTTAACTGTAAACGCATATAATAAGGCACAAAATATCAAGTAGGCAAAAGAATAAATTGATGATAATAACATTCCTTTGGTGCTTACTTGATAATCTTTTCTAAATCAAAACAAACTCACTATAGCTAAAATAGGGTTTAAAAAATGCACAGTAGCTGAAGAAAATAGGCCTTCAAAACTAGAAAAATCTATGTGTCAAGCTATCACTGTTCAAAAAACAATTAAAACCACTGTAGTCATTGAAGTTGCTGCAAAAAGTAATTGAAATTTTTTACGATTTTTTGAAAGTACATATGAAAGTAAAATAAAACCAAATAACAAATTTGATTGATATGTAAAGTAAAAAAGCGCACTAAAGTTACCAAAATAATTAGCAAAACTAATAAAATAATATGCATCTACTAAAACAAATTCAACTTTGTTAGTCAAAATTGAATTAATAACAAGATACAAACTAGTGGCAATAATAAATATTGCAAAAAATAACGCATATTTGCGTGTTTTTTTTCATCTTCCTAGTACTTCCAGTTTTTCTACTAAATAACTTTCATGGTTTTCCATAGTTAGATAATTATAATTTAAATTTATTTTTACCTATAGAAAAGTTAATATTATTTTTATATAACACATCACTAAAATATTAATAACTTATTATAAATTTGTTGTTTGTGAGTTTTTTTTCTTGCAAATAAAAAAAAAAAAAAAAAAGTAAAAAAATTATTTTGTTTTTTCTTATTTTTGATATAATTCAAAACATTAAATTTGAAAGGAATTTTATGCAAGTACATCATTTTAATAATCTTAATCACAAAAATAATCAAAATTTATTTGATGTTTTTGTCATTGCTAAAAATTCCTTTATTAACAAAGTTAATACATTAGATAATAAAATGTTTTGAATTATTAAAAAACAATTATCTGACCATCTAGCCTTGAGTAGCTAAATATTTTACAAATAGTTTCAGTAAAAGGCAGGATGAAAATTCTGCCTTTTTACTTAAAAATTAAATGAATTAAATGAAGGGGAAAAAATGTGAAAAAAAATATTTAAAAGTCCAGAAATAGCTGAACGAAATTATATAGATGAAACGAATATTGACAAAAATGAATCAGGTATTGATGAAAATCATATTTTTTATGTTAAAAAACCTAAGGTTCAAAAGTATGAATGATTAAAATACATAGACTTTGATTCGTTTTTATTTAGATTTTCAACCAAAATTTTAAAAATTTTTGGTGAATTCATAGTGGTGGCTTGAATTGTTTTGACCTTAGTGTTTTTATTAATTGAATCCATCCCAGGTGAACCACACTTTTTAGATGGTTTAACAGAGGCACAAAAAGCCGCTGAAAAACATACATATGGTTTGGATTTACCACTAGCTCAAAGATATTTTAATTATTTATGACACTTCATTAATTTAGATTTTGGAGTTTCATATAGTTTGAGACCTAGAGTTGAAATTAATGATTTTATTTGACAAAGATTTTTAACTTCATTTTCAATTGGTATTTTTTCAGTCTTTTTAACAATAGCTATTGGAGTGCCATTGGGAATTGCTGTTGGTAAAAATCCAGGAAAATTTTTAGATAATTTAGCAACAGTGTGAATTGCGGTTTTCTCTTCTATTCCATCTTTGGTTTTTGCCTTAGTTCTTCTTATTATAGGGCAACGCTCAGGAATACCTTATATTTTTAATATTCAAGATTTTTCAACGTTTGTCTTACCAGCTTTAGCACTATCAATTGGTTCTGTTATTAGTTATGTTCGTTATATTCGTTTTGAACTTAATAATGAACTTAACTCAATTCATGCTAAATTTGCATATTTGAAAAACTTAACTAGAAATCGTTTTGTTTGAACTCATGCGTTAAAAAGTTCATTATTTCCAATTGCAACATTTTTCCCATCAGTTGTTCTAGGTTCGTTTATTGGTTCAATTTTTGTTGAAAAAATATTTCTAATTTCAGGTTCTGGTGGAATTATGATTGATGCAATTCAGTCAAAAGATAATAATATCATCTTATTTTTAGTAATTATTTATTCACTTTTAACTATTATCTCTTATACCTTGCGTGATATTAGTTATGAGTTGTTAGATCCAAGAATTCGTAGGAGAGCAAAATAATGGAAGTTACATCAATTAACGAATATATTAAAAAAGATATTGCTCCAAATATCTTTTTGCAACCCGTTGCTTATCAAATGTGAAAATTGATGAGTGCGCAAGCACAAAATTTGGATAAAAACTTTTTTGCACCAAAAATTGGAAGTTTTAAAGAATTTATCAATCGTTTTTCTCGTTCTTTTTCAGGTGTTTTTGGTGTTGTAATCATTATTTTTTTAATTTTGTTTGCAATCATCATTCCTTTTACAACCAATTCACCAACAGAACTTAGACCAACACTTAAAAATAGAAATTATTTCGATCACAATTTTATTTTAGGAACTGATAGTGAAGGTCGTGATGTTTGGGCATTTTTATGACATGGATTACGTTTTTCATTACTACTTAGTTTTGTTGTTGCACTTTTAGATGTGCTTATGGGAACGTTTTTTGGTGTATTGATGGGTCACTTTGATGTTTTTGATAAAATTTTCACTTTTATTATTAAAGTTATTTCAAACGTACCAACAATTTTAGTTTTAATTTTAATGACATTAGTTTTACGACCAAGTTTTTGAGTTTTAGTTCTCTCATTTAGTCTTACCGGTTGAATTGGACTTGCAAATCAAGTTCGAGCTCAAATTAAAAGAGCTAGAAACTTTACATGAGTTACAGCTTCCAGAGTTCTTGGAACCCCATCATATAAAGTTTTATACAACTTTGTACCAGTTATCATTCCTCTTTTAATCACTAATACAGTCTTTGTTATTCCAGGTACTATTTTAGGTGAGACAGCGCTAGCTTTTATTGGTTTATCCTTGCCAAATGTACCGACTTTAGGAAATGCGATTAACTCTGGAATTCCAATTGTTACCTTATTCCCACGTTATGTTTTAATTCCTGCATTTTTACTAATTTTATTAACATCTTCAATTCAAATGATTGGTAATGCATTACAAGATGCATTGAGAAGGCAACGCTAATGAGTCATAAAGATAATACAATGTTAGATAAAGCTTTAGCAAAAAATGTTGCACATTTTGCTAAAGAATACAAAGAATTAAAAAATAATTCAAAAAGTGAAAATTTTGAAGAAAAATTTTACTTGCTAAAAGAAGAATTTTTAGCTCGTGAAGCTCATATCAAAAAACGTTATAGCACTAAAAAATCTTTTAAATGAAATGATATTATAGCTCGTGTTAAAGCTTATTTCCAGATTAGCCAAAATCGCAAAAATTTTGATTTCGCTAGTTTCGCTAAAAATGCTCCTAAAAAAATTATTAATGGGAAAGAACAAACAGTTGTTGCTCAAATCGAAAATTTACATTTGAGTTTTTTAAATCCAGCTAACCCAAATATTCAAAGCAATGTTATTCGTGATGCTTCTATTGAATTTTATGAAGGTAAAATTCATGCAATTATTGGTGAATCTGGTTCAGGAAAATCGGTTATCACATCCACTTTATATGGTTTGCCAGGTGATAATGCTGTTATCCAAGGTGGATTGATCAAACTTTTTGGAAATGAAGTTCAAGATTTTACTTTTAGAGATTGAGAACTTTCTAACTATCGTGGTAAAGTAGTTTCAGCAGTATTTCAAAACCCAATGTCAACATTAAATCCTACTAAAAAAATTGGTCCACAAATTATGGAGGGTATGCTTCTAAATAAAATTGTTAACAACAAAAAGGAAGCTTACGAAAAAGCTCTTCAATATTTAAAAATGACAAAAATAGCTGAGCCTGAAAAAGTTATGAAATTGTACCCACATGAGCTTTCAGGTGGAATGATTCAAAGAGTTGTAATATCTGCTATTTTATCATTAGAACCTAAAATTATTGTTATGGATGAACCAACAACAGCACTTGATACAACAGTTCAAGCTTTGGTTCTTGATATTATTCGCGACTTACAAGCTCGCTTAAAAATGACAATTATTTTTATTACTCATGATTTAGGTGTTGTGGCTTCGCTAGCTGATTACATAACCATTATGTATGCTGGACAAGTTATTGAAGAAGGAACTCGTGAGGAAATTTTGCAATTTCCACAACATCCTTATACTTGAGGTCTTATTTCATCAATGCCTGATGTTAACAAAGGTGAGCGTTTACAATCTATCCGTGGAGTTGTTCCATCTAGTTTGAATAACATTGTTGGTGATGCTTTTGCAGTTCGTAATGACTATGCTTTAGAACAAGATTTTTATGAAGAACCTCCATTTTATCAAATTAGCGAAACTCATAGAGTTAAATCGGCACTATGCGACCCAAAAGCACCTAAAGTAGAACCACCAACAATCATTGCTCAAAAATGAGCTAATTGAAAAAAAGCTAAAGGAGAACAATAATGTCTAAATATTTTTACCAACGTAAAACTAGTATTTTTGGTAGTTTTTTTGATAAATATTTTGCACAGTACCTTGGTAAATATTTTCCTAAAATTTTTAATAAATATGAATACCGTCGCATTACTGATGGCACTGAAGAAATGTTAAATAACGGTGATGCACCATTGGTTAGTTTTAAAAATATTGATATTATTTATGGGCATGGTCGCCAAAAAAACAAAGTTATTCATGATTTATCATTTAATATTTATGATGGTGAAGTGCTTTCATTTGTTGGAGAATCTGGTTCAGGTAAATCAACCACAGGTAGTGCTTTAGCAGGGCTTGTATCTCATCATTTTGGACAAATTAAAATTGGAGATTTGATTTTACCACAAAATAAATCAGAAATTCGTGGTGAATTACTAACTTCTCTTGTTAAAACAGTACAAATGATTTTTCAAGATCCTTTATCTTCACTAAATCCTTATAAAAATATTTACACTGTAGTAACAGAAGGTATTGATAATTTAGAACTAAAAAACAAAGGTGCTATTAAAAAGCTTTTTTTTCAAAATTTTTTAGAATCTACTTTTTACCAAATAAGTAAAATTTTAAAAGAAAAATCTAGTTTAAGTGATCAACAAATCACTGATCTAAAACAATTATTTTCAAAAGAAATTTCAATTGATATTGAACAAGGATCAAGATTTTTATTTAAATCTCTTCAAGATTTATTAAAATCTAAAAATTCTTTTGATATAGAAATTAAAAACTTACTTGAACAAAAAAATAAGGAATTTATTGATAATCAAGACAAAAATACATCACAACTAAAACGTCAGTTAGTAGTTGAATTGTTAGCTTCTGTTGGTCTTGATGAATCAGTGCTTGATCGTTTTCCACTTGAATTTAGTGGTGGTCAACAACAACGTATTGGAATTTGTCGTGCACTTCTTGTAAGACCAAAGATTTTGATTGCTGATGAGCCAATTTCAGCATTGGATGTTTCTATCCAAGCTCAAATTATTAACATTTTTAAGGACTTAAAAGAAAAATATAATTTAACTATTTTGTTTATTTCTCACGATTTAAGAATGGTTGAATACATCTCTGATCGAATCGCTGTAGTTCATAGAGGACGTTTGCTTGAAATTGGACCAACTCAGGAAATTATGAATAACTTTTTACATCCTTATACAAAAAGTTTGATAGAGGCTATTCCAACCATCGAATCAAATCGAGAATCATTAGTCGGATATGTTTATAATCTACAAGTGCATAATTATACAAAAGACACTCAACCACACTGAATTAATTTAGGTAATAATCATTTCATTTTAGCAACTGAGCAAGAAGTTGCTAAATGGCAAAAAGGAGAATACTAATGAAACTTAGCAAACCGTTAAGTCGTTTTTTAATTGCTAGTGCCACTGTAGCAGCTAGCACTGGCGTTTTAATTGGAGGAATCAAACTATATTCTATTCACAATGAGCTTGGTGTTTATCCAATTCAAATTAAAGATAAAGTTTCTGACTTTGTTGCTAAAAAAGATCAAATTTCAGAGGCTGAATTTGTTAACACTAAAGGAGAAAAAGTTGCTCATTTTGATGTTGAAGCTTTAACAGATAAATCAATAAAAGAGCCTATTGTACTTGAAGATAATATCAAATCAAACAAACGTCGTTTTTCAATAAGTGAGTTTGAAAAATGGTTTGGTAAAAATTACAATAGACAAACTCCAATTTTTAATGTCCGTGTTGGTGTGATGAACTTTGTTAATGAATATTGGGATGCCCTAGAACCACAAGAATTTTTAGAATACGCTTTATGATTTATTCATAATGTCTCTTGAGGACCAGATGCAATTACCCTTCAACATTTTGCACTTAAAAAAGGTGTTACACGTCAAGGTAATAATTTATTACTAGGTCAACACTCAGGTGTTCGTAAAGAAGAAACAAAAATAGAGTTTTACCCTGACTCATTTTTTGGTTCATTTCCTATTTTTTCAACTTTATCAGGAAAAGGAAATGCGCTTGATAAATTAACCTACAAGATTTTTAGCAAACCAATTTCTAAAGCTTCTCTTGATGAATACTTAGAAACAATTCCACAAAAACAAGTTTTAGCTAACTGAAATAAAAAAGATAACTTAGCAGGTCTAGCAGGGATTAGTTTGCTTAATGGGCAAAAGGTTTATAAGTATAATCTTATTCAACTTTTAGCAGAAGCTGCGGGGATTTCTGACTTTTCAGATTCAAATAATTTGATTGCTCAAAAATTATTAAAAGCATCTCGAGAGGGTCAGTATGATTTTGTAGTTTTTGATCATCCAGGGCAAGATATTGAACAAGTTAAGCACAAATTTCAAGCAGCAGCTTTACTAGCTGCTAATGATTTAAATTTGCAATTGCCAAGTAATTATAGTTTTAAATTTGATAAGTTACAACTTCAACCAAAAATTATTTCTAGTGCTCAAATTCGCAGAGGTATTGATAAATATACAACAAACACTGGAGATGATAATTTTCCACAAGGTGTTTTAGAATTAAGTTTTCAACAAGAGACAGAATCACCTTTAAATCTATATTTAATGCATAGTTTTAGTGCATCTACAATGACTTTAGAAATAGCTGAATTAGCATCATCTATTAAAGCAAAAGTTGATGAAATTGTAAAAAATGGTTTTTATGATCTTTACAACATACATCAAGGTGATGGGAAACAAATAGGACTTTATGAACCAACAAATACTGGTGAGATAAGTTTTTTTGCTATTGATAACAGATGAAATCCTAGTCCATCCAGTTATGCTCAGTATGAATATTTAAGCAACTTTAATTCTGATTTCTGAAGCGTTTGAACCATTAGAAGTCTAAACAAAGTTAGCCCAACCCTTTTAGAAGTTAATTTAGAAAAAACTGATAACTCTACTGATAGCGCTAATAAAACAGTGCAAACTAGAAAAATTACTTTTGATCTCGATCCTAAAAAAACAGATTATCAAAAACAACTGCGTGAGTTTAGTTATTTTAAACAAGCAATTGATTGATTCGATCGTTCAACACCAAGAATTATTCAAGAAGTCGATCAGTTAGTAAATGGAAAAAATGAAACATATTATGAATTATATGCTGATGTCTATGATGGTTTAATTGACACTGTTTTAAGAAACAAACCTTTAACTGGCGAACAACTTCAAGGAACTTATTTAACTAAAATAGTAGATCCAAAAAGTGGAATGCTTTCTTATTCAAGTATCAAAGGAGAGTATATTGGTTTTTCACCAACTTCACGTATTTCCTACATTTCTCTTCTTAAAGCTTCATCACCATTTTTTAAAACTACAGGGATCAACTATTTAAAATACGTTGGAACTCATGAGTATGGACATCACCAAACTTTAACTTATGCTCAAGATAATTCAGATCCATCAACCAATGTTATTCTTAATGCACTTTCAACTATTACTCAACCACAAGTTCAATCTTTTTATAATTTAAAAACCTTGCAACTATATCTAGATGCGCGTTCATCCGGTTTAAAAATACGTCGTAGTGACCCTGATTTAAATAGTTCACTAACTGGTGTTTTTCCAAACTTTAGTTACAAAAAAGGTGGGAAAAATAGTTATGAAACTGAAAAAGAAATTTATGGTTCAAAACAAAACCAAGATATAGGTGTATTATTAGCAGACCCATCTCGTCGTTTTTTACAAAGTTTTAGTGGATTGGAAAAAGCTGCTCAGTTGCGTGATCTAAAACTTTATGACCTATTTTTATTAAACTCATTTGATACCGAATCTGGAACAATCAACCCTTCAACAGAAGATAAAGCTGAGTATTTTCGTCAAAGCCAAAAACTACTTAACCAAATTGTTCCAGGTTCAGTTGCAGACAACACACAATCTACTACAGAAAATAAAGAATTAAGTAGTTTTATTAGTGGTTCAGATATTCAAGATCTTTATAGCAACTCGATCACAGATGGAAAAGGTAATAAAATCCAGTTTGATGCAAACCGTAGACCAATTATAGCAACTTATAAAGTAAATCCAGATAGAACAACTTTTAGTGATCTAGATGTTAAAGTATTTTATCCAAATGGACGCCCAGTTATTGATGTTAAAACTTTTAAACAACCAAATAGTTTGGCCGAATTAACTAGTGCTATTAGCGAAGTACAACGAAACTTTTTAAACCAATTAGTAGTTAAGTTTTCTGACAATGGTTGAAATGGTTCATCAAATAATAATACAAATAATGTTGAAAAATTTAAAGTAAGCAATCCATATTGGTCTGGCATTTTAACAGAACTTCTTACCAATCCTGTTGAAAAACAGGCTCTTTTAAATAATGATTTAAATAATAATCGAGTTACTTTTGAATTATCAAATCGTTTAGTTAACAATATTGATATTAAAACACTTTTACTTGATAAAAACAATGAAATTGACCCAAGCATTAAAAGTGAACTTGTTAAACTAATTGAACAAGATGATAATAAAAAAATGATTGAAGCATTAAATGGTGAATTAAATAAAGTGTGAATTCAAGCATCAAGCACAAGTAATTTTGCCACAAGTAATGTTGATCTTTATGATCAATTAAAAAACATTGGAAATTTAAAAAATGCTTTTTATCAAAAAATTAGTGATGCTATTTTTGAAGGTTTATTAAAATATACAAAAGTTTTTGATGAAAAAATTAAAGGTTTAGATTTTTCTAAATTATTAGATGCAAAAACTCAAGAAAGTAAATTAACTCCAAAAACAGAAGTAAACAAAAGTGGTCAAGCAAGTGAGCAAAATTTCAAATCAATTATTTTAACAGAACTTGTCAATTTATTTAGAAGCAAACTTTATCAACAAGTTGCTAATAAGTTAGACAATCTTTTAACATTTAAAGTTTATGGCGAAGTAAAGCAAGCACCTAATTTATTAGGGCAACTGAAAAAAGATATTTTAGTAGCTGGTAACGCAGGAAATACTGCAGATGAATACTTTAAAGAAGCTTTTAGATTCCATAACTCTGTCGAATTTGGTTCAACCCCATATGCTAAAATTATCAAAGTTGGTGAAAATAGTTATTATCAAAATCCTAAATATGACTTTTTTGTTAATATGAATAAATTGGACCAAAATGGGCAATATATTAATTCAGGAGCTATTGCCACAATAACAGATAATTCAGAAATTGATCCAACATCATATGATAAACCAATTCATAAATCTTCACTTGCAACTTTATTGAAACTAGATCAGTTAAGTGATTCTAACAAGTTATTTGGAATTGCTCAAGATTTTTCTTTTGGAAAAACATCATCAGCTATTTCAAGTAGTTCTAAAATTTATTTAGATGCATGAGATTCAGATTTATTCGGCTTTGACTATCAACATAATTATTTTGTTAAAAATGGTCAAGATACTTCATTCGATACAATTGCTGCTTTTTTAGATTTTATTTCAATAGATCCATTTAATATGGTAATTGAGAAAAAAGATGATGATTATATTCGTAATTGAAACCTAGATTATACAATGACTAAATTTGATTTATTTAGTTATGCTTTTGATCAATTAAACAAAGATAACAAATCACAAATCACTAAACCAAATAATAAAGTTCAAGATTCTACAGCACTTATTGATACTTTATCAAGTATTTTTAAAATTGATAAATCTGAAATTCGAACTAAAGTTCAAGATTTTGCTAATACTTTAATGAATGCTTTTGAACAATCTACTTTAAATGTGCTTTTTAAAAACCCTAATATTGATGACAAAAATATTGATCCTTTATTTTTATCATCAGTTGGGTTTAAAGGTTTTACTACTTACAAAGGTAATCCATCAGAAAATCCAAGTGGTTTATTTACAAAGTTTGGTCTATTTAATGCTAATTTACCAAAAGAAAAAACAGAATACAAAAAACTCGCATTTAGATATAGAGCTATTAGTGATGTTAATTCGGTCTCATTTGCAAGCGAAGCATTTGTTGGCGATGATTTAAACCATTCAAGCAAGTCACAAGTGTTGGATTGAATTAAAGATTTTTTAAAAGAAAATCACATTGGTTATAATGGTATTAGTCTTTATATGTTACAACATATTGTTGGTTCTAAAAACTACTATTATCCAAATTTAACTCAACCAATAGTTTATACTCGAAGTGACATTGAATTAACTAATTTACGTAATAAAAACCAAAGTAGATCAGAATCACGTCCTGATGATTACTTTACTAACTATGTTTATAATTTTCCAGAATCACTAACTCGTGATTTTGTCCAAATTCATTATGTTCCAAGTCAAAAGAATTTAGATAATATTCCAAGCGCTTTTGCAAATATTTCTGAAAATAATACAGGAAATGAATATTTTGTTGACGGAAATTTAACTAAACGTTGATACCGTTCATATATGCCAATTTTTGACATTAGTCAAGGTCGTAACCAAACTGCAATTACTCCATTTACTAACTTTTATCTAACTTCATTAATTGCTGGTTTAAAAACTGAAAAATTAAATCATTTATATAATGAACTTGAAGGAATTTTTGAAAAAAGTCAAAAAAATAATGCTTACTCACGTATTAGTGATCTTTTAGAAAAACGTGCAAAAGAGCTAAGTTCTATCACAAGTGATTATACTGGAACTAAATTTATAGACAAAGTTTTAGCTGATAATAAAGTTCAAGAAAAACAAAAACAAATAATTCAAAAATATAAAAATCAAATTGATGAAATTTCAGGTCCAATTGGTATTAATTTACAATCTGCAATTGAAGAATTCCAAGGCGAGCTACAAAATTGACACCACTATTATGACAAAACTATTTCAGCATTTATTAGCAATGGATATTGAAGAACAGGTTATATAGGTCAAAACAATTCTACAAATAACGGTTTCTTTAAAGATCGTTTCCAAAGAAAAGTTTTAGGTTGAGAACTCTATGATGAAAATCGTGAACCTGTAAAAGATGATACTCTTTCAATCACTAATCTAAAAGGCAAAAGAGTAACAAATAGGCCAGAAGCTTATTGATACTATCTTTTAAAATCAGAAGGTGTTGGTGAAACTACTGTTAGTGGTATTTGGCGTGATTCTAAACGTGACCAAGTTGTTTTATGAGGATTTGTTAAAAAAGATCAAGCAGATAAAATTAAATATTTAACTTTTGAAGATGAAACAGGTAAAACATTTTCAATCTCAGTAAGTACTAAAAATAATGATAATTTATTTTATCTTAAACGTCAAGCCGATCCAACAACAAAACACACACTAGAAGATGAAGGTTATACCAGTTGGATGACTTCTTGAAGTATTATAGGTGATTTCAAAAATGCCTTATTACGTCCAACAGAAGCTGGATCACGTGAATTTAGAGTATACTTTAGTGATGAGAATCATAAAGAAATTAAAGATTTATTAGATTTAGGTCACTATGAATTTGTAGCTGAAAATGGTAAAAACTACAATACAGCACCAACATTTTTAACTAAAAAAGGAGAGCAAACATATTTTGTCGTTCGGACACAATTTAGCTAAAATATGAAAAAGTTGTTTAAAAAATCTTTATTTTTTATTAGTTCCTTATCTCCGATAATGCTTTTGGCGAGCTGTGGAAATCTTATAGAACAAAATCGAGATGATTTTGATTTTGGTTTTGCAATTCCTCCAATCAACGACCTTAACTATGTAACTAATAAATCTTCTGAACCTATTATTAAGTCATTGGTAGAATCTTTTTTCAAACCTGGCCCTTCAGCAGGTTCTAGTTATGGAGCTAAGCTTAATTTACCAACATCATCACTTACAACTTATAGTATTAGTGGTGGTTCTTATAACACAGCAAGTGAAATTTTTGATCACATTGATTCAATTGCAAGTGATAATGCTTCTTACAATTTAACTGATTTTGGTTTAACAGTAGGTACAATAAATTCTGGAAGTGGTAATTTTACATCTATTGAAAATAGTTCAGGTGGCGAAGTTACAGTAACAATTCCACTAAACAAAGGTGCTTCTAAATGATCAAATGGTGATGAAGTCACCGCTCAAGATTATATTGACTATATTTTGTATGTTTTAAATGCTAATGTAGCTTCACCAAAATTAATTGAGGTTTTATCACTTAATATTAAAAATGCTCAATCAATCGTTTCATTACAACAAGATTATGTTAAAAAGTTTGGTAATTTATATAGTAATCCTTTTGGTCAACGTCGTTTTATTAAAAATAAGGATGGCAAAATTGTCCAGGATTTAAGTCAAAAAGTATTTCAATCTCAAAATAAAGGTGATCAAGAATATGTTGATAAATTCAAAAAGCTAACTCAAGGCTTTGGGATGTACACAGGTCGTATTTTTATGGAATATAGCAATGCGGAAATTGTTAAATTAATTCAAGAAAATGCGGTTTTTAACCCTAATTTTAATTACAAAAGTGATTCTTTTGTTAGACTAGTGGATGGAAAACAAGTCACCGAACATCTTACTCATAATCCATTTTTAGATCCTCGTCAAGTTTTTGTGGGCCCACAATTGCTAGCTAAATATGACTTTTTACCAAAATCAGGTTATGATTTGCGAATTGAATTTGAAGACTATGGAATTAAACAGTTTTCAAATATGTTTCAACAAATTTTATATCCAAGAATTATGTTACCAATTAATCGTAAATTTGTTGAATACACCGTTGGAGGAATTGGTAATTTTGGAACAGACCTTAGCAAATTTATTTGAAATGGACCTTTTGACATTTCCGATTTAAGTTTAGGTCAACAAGGTTATATGATTTTGAGTAAAAGACCAAATTATTATTCATCTGATAAAACTGTTCCAAGTAAGATTAAAGTCTTTTTTGCAGACCAACCAGAACTTTTATCTTCATTATTTAGTGATGGTTACATTGCTAAAACTAGAATTCCTTCTAGCTTTCAACGTAAATTTTGGTCCAATGCAAAAACTCGTCAATACATGACTAAACAGCAAGGTTATGGGACAATTGGAATTCAGATTAATTTAGATAATGTTAAACGTGGTGATTCACCACTACAGGATCCTGATTTAAGAAAGGCATTATTCTATAGTATAAATCGAGTTGATCTGTTAAGACTATATGGTCTAGATTCATCTTTTCCACAGACTACTTGAACTAGTCCAGACAACATTTCTACTAACAAAGGTTATCCATTAGAGACCTTCTTTAGTAGTCAATATTACTATTCAGAAGATAAAGATGCTAATGGGAATTTTAAAAAATTTCCAATTTCATCAGAAAGTTATCCATCACATCTTGCCAAAGCTGTTTGATTTGAATCCGTGCCGCGAATAGATAAGTCGTATGATTTAGATGTCGCTAATTTTTATTTGAATCGATTTAAAAAGAATCATCCACAAATTAAGCACGTTAAATTAAGTTTTATTTACAAAGAAAATAATGAAGAAAATGCGGCAATTGGACTTCAAGATGCTCTTTCTCGTCAAACTAATGGGTTTATTGAAATTGACCCAATTAGGTTGCCAGATGGAATCTACTATCAACGTTTAATTACTGGTGATTTTGATCTTACTATGAAAAACTTCGACTTTTTCAATATTGGTGGTGGTGAGCCTCAAAGTTATATTAGAGCCTTTTTTAATACTGATGAAATTAGTCCACTCGATAGCAAATTAATCGGATTTGTGTATAATCCAACCGGATCACTCACTTATAATAGTTGGTGAACTAGTATGACTAAAGAACAACAAGATGCTGTGATGAAAAGACTTAAAATTAATGCCTTTTTTAGACAAAAATTTGAAGAATTGATCCAACGTAAAGTTAAATATGATGAAAATGGTAAAGTAAAAATGCATAAAGTTGCCCTTAATAAAGAAGGAACTGAATTTGCCAAAGATTTAAATGGTAACTTTATTATGGAACCAGAATTTGCTGAAACAAGTGATGAATATACTAGTAGAATTAACAATTTTTTCAGTGGTAACTTTTCAGCAGCTGAGAAAGATGCTGGTTGAACTCAAGATAATGTGTTTAAACTAGTTGCTATTTTTGAAGAAATTATTCGTGAATTTGTACCCGTTATTCCACTTATGGAAGTTGATACTTTTTGACTTATCGATAGAATTCGAGCAGGAAATGATGGTTCATTCCAATATGCATTTGATGTTGAAAATATTAAAAATAGTTTCATCACTCCTGAAGATGGTAAGGAATAAAAACATTAATTTAACAAAAAAACCACTATTTTTAGTGGTTTTTTTGTTACAAATTATTTTAAACAATATTTATATTTGTTTATTTTTAATTAAAAAAATATTATTTATTTTAGTTTGTATTTGTTCTAATATATACTATTTTTTTCTAAATTTAATTTTTGATTCAAAATAAAAAAATATTTTGCTTGGTTTTTTTAAAAAAGATGATAGAATAATAATGCTTTTATACGGCAATGAGACATAAGGTTGCGATACACAAGAGTAAGTTGTTATTGTGTATCGGTTTTTATGGGGAGCCGGTTCAAGTATGAACAAGGAACAACTTTTAATTATAAATAATGAGCAAAAATGCAATTAAAATTAAATTAAAAGCCTTTGATCATCGTCAAATAGATCAAACAGCACAAAAACTTGTTTTGTTAGCTCGTGAGCTAAATGTCGATGTTAGAGGTCCAATCCCTTTACCTACAAAAAGGGAAGTTTTTACAATTTTACGTTCAGTTCACATCAACAAAAAATCACGTGAACAATTTGAAAGTAGAACTTACAAACGCTTGATTGTTTTAGATGTAGATTCAAGTAATGAAAAAGCAGTTATTGACAAAATTAAAAGAACTCAACTACCTGCAGGTGTTGAAATTGATAAATTAGAGGTTGCATAATGAAAGGTATTTTAGGTAGAAAAGTCGGAATGACTCAAGTATTTGGTCAAGACGGCCAAGTTATTCCAGTTACTGTCATTGAAGCACAACCAAATGTCGTTACTGCGGAATTAACACAAGAAAAAAACTCATATCAAGCTATTCAATTAGGTGTTTTTGACAAAAAGACATCTCGTATCAATAAACCTGAAAAAGGTCATTTTGACAAAGCACAAACTGTTGCTAAAAGATTTGTTAGAGAATTTCGTGACTTTGAAGGTTACAAATTAGGTGACAAAGTTGACTTAAGTATTTTTAGTGAAGGTGAATTTGTTGATGTAGTTGGTACTTCAAAAGGAAAAGGATTTGCCGGAACCATTAAAAGATACAACCAAGCAATTGGTCCTCGTTCTCATGGTGGTGGAGGTGGTTCAAAACCTATTCGTCAAACTGGTTCAATTGGTGATATTTCTGGAAACAAAGTTGTTAAAGGAATGACAATGCCAGGACATTTAGGTCATGAAAGAGTAACTATCCAAAATCTTGAAGTTATTAAAATTGATCTTGCAAACAATGTTTTACTAGTTAAAGGTTCAATTCCAGGACCTAAAAAATCATATGTAATCATTAAACAAGCAAGTAAAAATTCCACTGCTAAAACACCTATTAATTTAGTAAATTACTCAGAGGTGCAAAATGGCTAAGAAAATAGAAACAAAAACTATGGAAACTAATCAAGAAGTTAAAATTGAACAAAACTTAAGTGCTCCAAAAGTTACATTTGAAAATAACTTTGAATTACCAAAAATTTTATTTGGTTTAACTGAGGCGCATTCACAAGCAGTTTTTGATACTATCTTATACGAACGTGGTTCACGCCGTTACGCAACTCATAAAGTTAAATCACGTGCTGAAGTTAGTGGAACTGGAAAAAAACCTTGAAAACAAAAAGGAACTGGTAAAGCTCGTGCAGGTTCACGTCGTTCACCTATTTTTGTTGGTGGTGGTCGTGCTTTTGGACCTACAACTTCTCGTAATTACAACACTAAAGTTAATAAAAAAGTTCGTAAATTAGCATTTGTTAGTGCTTTATCACAACTTGCAAATCAAAAACAAGTTTTAGTAGCTGATTTTGCAATGAGTCAAATTTCAACTAAAGAGTTAGTACAAAAATTAAATGCTTATAAAGCAAGCAAATTAAAACATGTTTTAATTGCTTCGACTGATGAAAATTTATTTTTATCAGCACGTAACTTACAAAATGTTGTAGTTACCAAACCAACTTCATTGTTAGTTGAGCAATTGATTTGAGCAGATGCTCTAATTATTGCTGAAAATGATATTGTTAAAATGGTCGAAAGGGTTAAATAATGAATTTTACAGAAATTATTAAAGCACCAATTTTGACTGAAAAAACTTATGAGCAAATGCCTTCACGTGTTTACACATTTGCAGTAGACAAAAGAACCAATCGTTCAGAAGTTAAAAAAGCTATTGAATATATTTTTGATGTTAAAGTTGAAAAAGTTAATATTAGCGTAGTTGATAGAAAAGCTAAAAAATTAGGACGTTTTGCAGGGTTTGTACCAGGATACAAAAAAGCATACGTTACTTTAAAAGATGGATATTCAATTAAAATTAATGATGATGAAAGTCCAATTCTAGAACAAGATCCACAAGAGTTACCAAAAGATCAACTAAGCGAAGAACAAAAAGCAGAAAAACAAGCACGTTATGACCAGGTTCAAGCTAAAGTTGCAGAAAAACTTGCAAACAAAGCTAAAACAACAAATAGTAAAAGTGCTAAATCTGATGAAAAAGAAGTTAAAGGAAAAGAGTAGTTATGGCGTTAAAACATTACAAACCAGTTACTAACGGTAGACGTCATATGTCAGCGTTAAATTATCGTGAAAATTTAACTACTGATAGACCTGAAAAATCTTTAGTTGTTATTCTTAAGAAACATTCAGGCCGTAATAACCAAGGTAAAATTACTACCCGTCACCAAGGTGGACGTCAAAAACGTAAATATCGTTTAATTGACTTCAAACGTAATAAAGATAATATTGTAGCAATTGTTAAAACTATTGAATATGATCCAAATAGATCAGCTAACATTGCGCTTGTAAGTTACAAAGATGGTGAAAAAAGATACATTTTAGCACCTAAAGGATTACAAGTTGGTCAAGAAGTTGTTTCAGGTGAAAATGTTGACATTTTAGTGGGAAACACATTACCACTTGCAAATATTCCAGAAGGTACTTTTGTACACAACATTGAATTACACCCTGGAGCAGGTGGGCAATTAATGCGTTCAGCTGGAACTAGCGCACAAATTCAAGGGCGTGATGAAGATGGTAAATATGTTATTCTTAAATTAAAATCAGGTGAATATCGTCGGATTTTAGCTCGTTGTCGAGCAACTATAGGAGTGGTTGGAAATGAAGAACACTCACTTGTTAACATTGGTAAAGCTGGTCGTTCACGTCACTTAGGTATCCGTCCAACTGTTCGTGGATCAGTTATGAACCCAAATGATCACCCACATGGTGGTGGTGAAGGGAAACAACCAATTGGACGTAAGTCACCTCTTACTCCATGAGGTAAAAAAGCTCTTGGTGTTAAAACACGTCGTAACAAAAAAGCATCTACTAAATTGATTATTCGTCGTAGAAAGGATAGTAAATAATGGCACGTTCACTTAAAAAAGGGCCTTTTGCTGATGAGCATTTGCTAAACAAAGTTGCTAAAGCAATTGAATCCAAAAGTAAAAAACCAATCAAAACTTGGTCACGTCGTTCAACTATTTTTCCTGATTTTGTCGGATTTACCTTCCAAGTTCACAATGGTAAAATTTTTCATGATGTTTATGTTACCGATGATATGGTAGGGCATAAACTAGGTGAGTTTTCACCAACTCGCACCTACACAGGTCATGGTAAAGATAAAGACAAAGGTAAGAAAAAATAAGGTAAGTCACTATGGAAAATAAAAGTAAAATTATTGAAGCAAAAGCTCACGTAAAAACTCAACGTATTTCTGCTCAAAAAGCTCGCCTAGTGGCAGCGCTTATTAAAAATCGTTCAACAACAGATGCTTTAGCGATTTTACACAACACTAACAAAAAAGCAGCTTACTTTTTTATAAAACTAGTTAACTCAGCTGTTGCAAATGCAGTAAATAACTTTGGTCTTTCAGGAACAAATTTATATGTAAAACAAGCTATTGTTAATGAAGGGACAACTTTAAAACGTTATCAACCAAAATCTAAAGGTGTTGCAGCTTCAATTTACAAGCGTACTTCTCACCTTTCAGTTTTTGTAGTTGAACGTTCTAATGTTGAGCAAGGAGATCTATAATGGGACAAAAAGTTAATCCAAATGGTTTTCGTTACGGGATCACTCGTCAACACAATGCAATTTGATATGCTGAAAAAGCTAATTTTGCAGATAAACTAATTGAAGATGTTAAAATTCACCGTTTTTTTGAAAAATTAACTCGTGAATATAAAATTGCTAATACACAAATTCGTCGTGACAACAAAGGAATAATTACTGTTGTTGTCCAAACAGCAAAACTTGGATCATTTTTAGGTCAAGGTGGCGCAAACCTAAAAAAAATTATTGATGATCTTAAAAAAGCAATTCGTAACAAAAAAGCTCAAATTAATATCGATGCTGTAGAGATTAAAAATCCAGATTTAAATGCTAAATTATTAGCAGAAGACATCGCTATTAAATTAGAAGCTCGTGGATCATTTAGAATTGCACAAAAATTTGCAATTCGTAGTGCTATGAAAGCAGGAGCTAAAGGTATTAAAACCAGAGTAAGCGGACGTCTTAATGGAGTTGATATGGCTCGTGCTGAAGGTTATGCAGAAGGTGAAATGAAACTTCATACCTTGCGTCAAAATGTTGAATACGCAACAGCGACCGCACGTACCACTTATGGTGCTTTAGGTATTAAAGTTTGAGTTTCATTAGGTGATCAATATAATCAAGTTGAATCCAAATCAAAACCTAAAGTGGAAAGGAACTAAAAATGTTACAACCCAAAAAAACAAAACACCGTAAAACCTTTCGTATCAAACACAACAAACGTGCCGCTTTTCGTGGAAACACTGTGGCATTTGGTGAATTTGGATTACAAGCTGTAACTTCTAACTGAGTAAGTGCAGCGCAAATCGAAGCAGCTCGTATTGCCATCACTCGTCGTATGGGTCGTGAAGGACAAGTTATTATTCGTATTTTCCCTCATCTTTCTTTAACTTCAAAACCAATTGGAGTGCGGATGGGATCAGGAAAAGGTTCAGTTGATAGATGAGTTGCTGTTGTTAAAGAAAACACTATGATGTTTGAAGTTAAAGGTGTAAAACCTGAAATCGCTCGTGATGCATTACGTTTAGGTGGTCACAAATTACCACTTAAATGAAGAATTTTAACTAATAATAAAGTTGAGGAGACACAAGATGGAATTTAAAGAACTTGCAAATAAAAGTGTTAGTGAATTACAACAAATGCTAGTTGAATATCGTTCAGAACTTTTCACCTTGCGTTTTAAAAATAAAACTCAACGTCTTGATCAAAGTCACAAAATCGCTGAAATTAAAAAAGATATTGCAAGAATCCTAACTGCAATTCGTCAGCAAGAAATTATTAAGGAGGCCGACTAATGAGTTCAACTGGTATTGCAAATGCAACCCCAACTTTAGTGCGTAATTCTCGTAAAACTTTAGTTGGTGTAGTAGTTTCAACAGCATGTGAAAAAACAATTACAGTTGCTGTTGAAACCCATGTTAAACACCGTTTATATGGAAAACGTTTTAAAAAAATTAAAAAATTTGCTGTGCATGATGAAGCAGCTAAAGCTCAAATGGGTGATAAAGTTAAAATTGCTGAAACTCGGCCAATTAGTAAAACTAAAACATTTCGTTTGGTAGAAATTATTAAAAAACAAGGAGAGCACTAATGGTTCAAGAACAATCACGTTTAGTTGTAGCTGATAATTCAGGGGCTAAAATCGTTGGGGTTATCCGTAATTTAGGTGGCTCTGTCAAAAAAAATTCTAACATTGGTGACATTGTTGTTTGTTCAGTGAAAAAAGCACTGCCAAATGGTATTGTCAAAGAAGGTCAAGTAGTAAAAGGTGTAGTTGTTCGTAGTGTTTACGGGCTACGTCGTGCTAATGGATCTCATATTAAATTCGATGACAACGCAGTTGTGTTAATCAAAGAAGATGGTTCTCCTCGTGGAACTCGTGTTTTTGGCCCAATTGCTCGTGAAATTCGTGATAAAGGTTATCTCAAAATCGCTTCATTAGCGCCTGAGGTTTTATAGGAGCATAGTTATTAAAGTTATGAAAATTAGAAAAAATGACGAAGTAGTAATTATTGCAGGTGATGACAAAGGTAAAGTTGGTGCTGTGCTAGAAGTTTTTCCTAGCAAAAACCAAGTTATTGTCAAAGATGTTAATAAAATTACCAAACATAAAAAACCAAATCAACAAAACACTAAAGGTGAAATTGTAGTTAAAGAAGCACCTATTCACGTTTCAAATGTAGCATTACTTACCAAAAAAGCAAGCAAAGACAAACCAGCTGAATATAGCAAAATTGGTTACAAAGTTGAAGATGGTAAAAAAGTTCGTTTTGCCAAAAAAACTAAGAAGGTGGTCTAATGAATCAATTACAACAGTTTTATCTTGAAAAGGTTGCTCCTAGTTTAAAAGAAGAATTTAATTTATCTTCTGTAATGCAAATTCCTCGCATTGAAAAAGTTGTACTTAATATGACAGCGGGAAATGAAGTAACTAACTCAAAAGCTATTGAAGAAGTGTTAAATGAATTATCACTTATTTCAGGACAAAAAGCTTATCAAAACACAGCTAAAAAATCACTGGCTTCTTGAAAATTACGTAAAGGTATGCCAGTTGGTGGGAAAGTTACTTTACGTCGTGATGCAATGTGAGAATTTTTATACAAATTAATCAACATTGCTATTCCACGTATTCGTGATTTTCGTGGAATTAGTTCAAAATCATTTGATGGACGTGGTAACTTTGCACTAGGAATTAAAGAGATCATTGTTTTTCCAGAAATTAGTTTTGATAAAATTCGTAAATTACGTGGGCTAGACATCATTATTGTGACCAGTGCACCTAACAATCAACAAGCAAAGGCATTACTTTCAAAAATGGGATTCCCTTTTGCGAAAAAAAGTTAATTAAAGGATTAATATGGCAAAAAAATCATTAAAAGTAAGAGCGGAAAAACATCCAAAATTTGCTGTTCGCGCCTATAATCGCTGTCAACTTTGTGGTCGTCCACGAGCAGTGATGCGTAAATTCAAAATTTGCCGGATTTGTTTCCGTACATTAGCACACGAAGGACGAATTCCTGGTATTAAGAAAGCGAGTTGATAATGGCATTTATAACCGATCCAATTGCAGATATGCTCACCCGTATTCGTAATGCAACTATTCGTAAACACGAACAAGTTACTTTAGGGCATTCAAACAAAAAAGTAGCAATTTTAAATATTTTTAAACAAGAAGGCTACATCAGTGGCTTTAGTGTTTCAGGTGATATTAAAAAAGAAATCACTATTGATTTAAAATACAAAGGTAATACAAGTGTAATTTCAGGGCTAAAACGTATTAGTAAACCTTCATTACGTGTTTATGCTCCAGCTCACAAGTTACCATCAGTTCTTTCAGGATTTGGAACAGCTATTGTTTCAACTTCAAAAGGACTATTAACTGATAAACAAGCGAGAAAGGAAAATGTTGGTGGTGAAATCATCGCCTTCATTTGATAGAATATGTCACGTGTCGGAAATCGTATTTTAACTATTCCAGCTGGTGTTGAAATTATCTTTAACAACAATGAAGTGACTGTTTCAGGACAGCTTGGTAAATTAAGTCGCACTTTTGCGCCACAAATCAATATTGAAGCTCGTGATGGTAAAATTTATACCACTCGTTCTTCTGAGTTAAAACAAGTTAAACAATTACACGGAACTACTAATTCACTACTTCAGGGAATGCTTACTGGAGTTTCAGTTGGTTTTAAAAAAGAACTTAGAATCAAAGGGGTTGGATATCGTGTGGCACTTAAAGATCAACAATTAGAACTACTTGTTGGTTATTCACATCCAGTGCTAGTTGATGTTCCAACTGAAGTTAAAGTTGAACTTCCAAATGCAACTACTATTATTGTTAGTGGAATTGATAAACAAAAAGTTGGTGAATTTGCTGCTCAACTTCGTGCTGTTCGTAAACCAAATGCTTACTCTGGAAAAGGTGTGAGTTATGCTGATGAAGTTCTTAAACTTAAAGAAGGGAAAAAAGCAAGTAAATAATTATGGCAATCTCTCGAAATCAAGCTCGCAAAATCAAACAAAAAAGAGTTCGCAAAAACATTACTCAATCACTTTCAGCTCAGAAAAAATATCGTATTGGGGTTTACAAATCACTACAAAACTTTTATGCTTTTGTAGTTAATCCTGAAACCAATCAAGTAATTACATCAGTATCAACTTTATCTGAAGATAACAAAGTTTATGGTGGGAATATTGCAGCTGCTCGTGACTTAGCACCTAAATTAAGCTCTAAAATTACTGAATTAAAACTCATTGATCAAGATTTTATCTTTGATCGTAGTGGATACCTTTACCACGGACGTGTTAAAGCTTTTGCTGAAGAGTTAAGAAAACAAGGAGTTAAATTCTAATGGAAAAAGAATTGCAAAAAATGCAACCAACTGAACAAGTTGTTGTTCCAAAAGCAGAAGCTAATAAAGCTGAAGAAAAACAAGCTCGTAAACCAATGCGTCGTCGTGCTCCACAAAATAAAGATCGTCAAATCAAAACTGAATTTGAAGATCGTGTTGTTAGCATTGCGCGGGTAACAACTGTTGTTAAAGGTGGAAGAAGATTTTCTTTTTCAGCTTATGCAGTTGTTGGTAATAAAAAAGGAAAAGTTGGTTTTGGTCACGGAAAAGCTAATGAAGTTCAAGATGCAGTTAAAAAAGCAGTTAAAGATGCTCAAAATCGTTTAATTACTGTGCCAATTATTAACAAATCAACAATTCCTCATGAAATTAATGACAAATTTAATGCTTCTAAAATTCTTCTAAAACCAGCACCACGTGGAAAAGGAATTGTAGCTTCAGGAACAGTGCGTGCTGTTGTTGAATTAGCCGGATACACCGATATTTATAGTAAAACTTATGGTTCACGTACTAAAATTAATGTTGTACGAGCAACCTTGAAAGCACTTGCTAAATTACGCACTGCACAACAAATTGCAGATATGCGTGATATAGATGTACGTAGTTTACAAAGTGGTAAAAGTGTTTTTGTAAAATAAGATTTATCAATTGTAATTACAAAAATAATTTTGTGCTACAATAGTCAAGTCTTAACTATTTAATTAACTAAACAAAAACAAAAAAGGAATTATTATGGCAATTAAATTAGAAAATTTGCAATATACTCCAGGATCTCGTCCAGAAAAACACCGTAAAGGTCGTGGACACGCAGCAGGTAAAGGAAAACAAGCAGGTCGTGGACAATCTGGGCAAAAAAAACGTTCAAAAGTTAGATTAGGTTTTGAAGGTGGACAAAACCCATGATACCGTCGTGTACCTAAAGTTGGGTTTAACAATGTTAACACTGTAAAATATGAAACTTTTTCACTTGCAGATCTTGAAGCTAAATATAATGATAGTGATGTAGTTAGTTTAGAATCACTATACATAAACAAAGTTTTGCGTCGTAAAAATTTACCTGCTAAACTTTTAGCTACTGGTAAATTAACTAAAAAGAATTTAACTATCACTGTTAATGCAATTAGTGAGCAAGCGGCTAAAATTATTGAATCCTTAGGAGGAAAAGTCGAGGTTCGCTAGTGTTCAAATTATTAACTCGACTTTTTGATAAAGCCTCTAATAGCTATATCAAAACAAAAAACCACATAACCCTTGTCTATAAAGATAAGGTTTTGTTACGTAAAATATTTTATACATTTTTTTTGCTCACAATTTTTGTGATTTGTGGTACAATAACTATCCCTCGTTTAAAACTTCTTAATTTCCAATTAGATAACAATTCTTTTTTAGGTATTATCAATACAGTTGGTGGAGGAGGATTGCTTAATTTTTCTATTGTGGCTTTAGGAATTGGTCCTTTTATTACTGCATCACTTATTATGATGATTGCACAAACTAAATTAGTGCCACCAATTCATCGTTTATCACAATCAGGACCTCATGGTCGTCGAAAAATTAACATAATTACAAGAACATTAACTTTAGTTATAGCTTTGGTACAAGCTTTAATTTTAGTAAGAACCGTTATAACTAATACTCAACTTCGATTTGTAACTATTGAAGATAACTCTTTTGGTTATTTATATGTTGGTTTACCATTGATTTTAGTTGCAGGTTCGATGTTTACCTTATTTTTAAGTGAACAAATTACTGACAAAGGTGTTGGTAATGGAACTTCGCTAATTATTTTTTCAGGTATTGCAATTGGTTTACCAAGACGTTTTAATTATGCTTTTGATTACATTGTTTCTCATGATTCTGTGGCAAAAATTAGTGAAATTTTAGGATTTTTAGCTTATGTTTTTGGTTTTGTTTTATTAATTGTTCTTGTTACTTATATTTATTTGGCAGAGCGAAAAATTCCAATTCAACAAACAGGATCTGGGATGACTAAAAACATTAAAGAAATTTCAACTTTACCAATCAAACTTAATCCAGCAGGGATTATGCCAATTATTTTTTCATTAATTGTCGTTTCATTGCCATCGTTGTTTACAGGTTTTTTGGACCCAAATACTTCAGCAACTAGCAATTGAATTCAACATAATATGAGAATTCAAGATCCACTAGGACTAACTATTTTTATTTTTTTCAATATTATTTTTAGTATAGTGATGTCATTGCAACAATCAAGAGTTGATAAAATTTCAGAAGATTTTGCTAAAAATTCAACCTTTATTCCTGGAATTCGCCCAGGTGAACAAACAGAAGATTATTTAATTGGTGTGGTGTTGCGTTTATCAGTTTTTAGTGCGATTTATTTAACAAGTATTGGAGTTCTTCAACCACTTGAAATTATTTTTGGAATGCCACAAGCAATTACTTTTAGTGGAACTTCAGTGATTATTTTAGCTACTACAGCACTTGAGACCTTATCACAAATTAAAGCACGTCACGATGCTGAAAAAATTATTGTAAAAAGAAAAAAAATCAATAAAAATATGGAAAAAGGAATTATTCACGATCGTGATTTATTATGGTAAATAGTTTGGAGCAAAAAAAATTCATTTTTTTAGGAGCACCAGGAAGTGGTAAAGGGACTTTAGCTAAATCATTAGTTGAATTAGCTGGTATTGAACATATTTCTACAGGTGATATTTTTCGTCAAAAAATTGCTACAGATCTAGAATTTGCTCAAAAAATTAACACTACCATTTCTAGTGGTGGTTATGTAAGTGATGATATTGTCAACTCATTGGTTGCTGAAAAATTAGAAACTTTAGGTAATAAAGGTTTTATTTTAGATGGTTACCCACGCACACTTAATCAAGCTGAGTTTTTACTAAAAAGTCAAATCAAAATCGATGGAGTTATTTATTTAGAAATTGACAATGAAATTATTTTTAATCGTCTTTCACTTCGTCGTTTTTGTCCAGAGTGCAAACAAATTTATCATTTAAAAAATTTACCACCAAAAGATGGAAAATTTTGTTATAATGATAACAGCGAAGTTATTCAACGCAAAGATGACCAACCAGATGTTATTGCGCATAGACTTGACGTATTTGCCAAAGAAACTAGTTTGCTAATTGATTATTATGAGCAAAAAGGATTGCTTTTTAGAGTTGATGGTAATGAGGATCCTAAAATTTTAGCAGAGCAAATTTTAGCAAAATGTCATTAATTAAAAAAGATTTTGAGATTGCTTTGCTAACAAAAAGCGGCGCAATTCTGGCAGAGGTAAAACAAATTATTTATGACCTTGTAAGACCAGGAATCTCACTTAAAGAATTAGACACCATCGCTTTTGGTGAGATTGAATCTCGTGGTGCAAAACCAGCTTTTTTAAATTATCATGGTTTTCCAGCCACAATTTGCGCATCTGTTAATGCTACTTTAATTCATGGTATTCCAGATGATTATATAATTAAAGATGGTGATGTTGTTTCAATTGATCTTGGACTAGTTTATCAGGGTTATTACTCTGATAGTGCCTTTACTAAAGCTGTTGGTTTTGTAACTGAAGATGATTATAAAATCATCGATGTTGCTGAAAAAGCTTTTGCTGCAGGTCTTGCCGCAATTCGCCCAGGTGCATATATAAATGATATTAGTATTGCAATTGGCAAAGTAATTAGCGATGCAGGTCTTTATACCACTGATATTTTTTGCGGTCATGGTATTGGAACTGCTTTACATGAAGATCCTAATATTTTTAATTTTAGCATCGGTAGACGTGGTCCAAAATTACAAGATAATATGGTTTTATGCATTGAACCAATGATTTTGCAAGGTTCGAAAAAAGTTAAAATTTTGTCAGATAAATGAAGTGTTGTGGCCGCTAATGGTAAAAACACTGCGCATTTTGAACAAATGGTTTTAATTAAAAATGGTAAAGGCATAGTCTTAACAGGAGAAATCAAAAAATAAATGTCAACAAAAGAAAATAAAATTGTCTTTGCAGGTGAAGTCACTCAAGTTTTTAATGCTCAAGAGTACGAAGTTAAACTGGAAAATGGCGTAAAAATTAATTGTCATGTTGCTGGTAAAATGAAGTTACATCGTATTAAAATTATAGTTGGTGACCAAGTTAAGGTGGAAATGTCACCTTATGACCTTAGCAAAGGTAGAATTGTTTATCGCATTAAATAAGGAAAAATATGAAAGTTAGAGCAAGTATTAAACGCATTTGTAAAGACTGTAAAGTTATTAAAAGAAAAGGTGCAAATAGAGTAATTTGTATCTTAGCAAAACATAAACAAAGACAAGGATAACTATGGCTAGAATATTAAATATTGAAATTCCTAACAACAAGCGTGTTGTTATTGCACTTACTAGCATTTTTGGAATCGGACGTTCCCTTTCAGCTGAGATTATTGCCAAAGTTGCTAGTTTACAAACTGAAAAATTAGGTGATAAATACCCAGTTCTTACTCAAGAAACTAAAGTTAAAGACATTCCAGAAGATATTTTGCAAATTATTCGTGATGTTGCAAAAGAGTATAAAACTGAAGGTGACTTGCGTCGTGAAGTTCAAACAGATATTAAACGTTTGGTTGAAATTAAATGCTACCGTGGAATTCGTCATCGTCGTGGGCTTCCTGTGCGTGGGCAAGTAACTCAAAAAAATGCACGTACTCGTAAAGGTCCACGTAAAACCATTATGGGTAAAAAGGCTAAAAAATAATTAAGGAGGAATCATGGCTAAAAAAGAAAAAGTTAAAAAAGTAAAAAGTAAAAACATAACCACTGGTATTGCTCATATTCACTCCAGTCACCAAAATACTATTGTTAGCATCACTGACAAACTTGGAAATGTTATTTCATGAGCTTCATCTGGTTCAATCGGATTTAAAGGTACTAAGAAAAAAACTGCTTATGCAGCTACTTTAGCTACCAACGCGGCTTGTGAAAAAGCTAAAGAACATGGAATTAAAGAAGTGTATGTTGAACTTCGTGGTAGTGGGCAAGGTAAAGAAGCAGCTCGTAAACAAATTCAAACTGCAGGAATCAACATTTTACAAGTTAAAGACGTTACTCCAATTCCTCACAATGGAACTCGCCCACCTCGCAAATACTTCAAACGTCTTGAAAAACGTTAGGAGATACAAGTGAAAAAATACGCTAAAGTTTATTATAATGAAAACACTAACAAACAAATTAGTGACTTTAATACTATATTTGAACTAAAACCTTTGGAACGTGGTCTTGGTAATACCATAGGAAATGCACTTCGTCGCACTGCCTTATCATCAATTACATCCGCTTCTGTTTTTGCAATTAAAATTGCAGGTATTGATCACGAATTTAGTGTGCTAGACAATGTTGTTGAAGATGTTGTAACCATTTTAAACAATCTTAAAAAAATTCGTTTTCGTTTTAACGAATCATTATTTGAAGCAAACCCTATTCAAGTTGTAAGTTTTACAGGATCAAAAGTAGGTCAATTACGTGCTAAGGATATTACTAGCACTGGTGGGCTTGAAATTGTAAATATTGATCAACATATTGCTGATGTTTCTAAACAGGGAGCATTGCAATTTGAATTATTTATTTGTGCAGGTAAAGGATTTGTAGACTTTGAAACTAACAAGAAAAAAGTCTCTGAATTAGAAGGTCAATTGCATAGTAGTTTATCAAGTGGAACTATATTAGCAGTTGATAGTGATTTTTCACCAGTTGTAAGTGTTAACTATGAAGCTAGTGAAATTAACTCATCAAATCCAATTGTTGAAGAAAAATTAGTTCTTTCACTAAAAACAGATGGAACTGTTTTTGCCAAAGATGCAATTGCAGAAGCTGCAAAAATTTTAATTGCTCATTTACAAATAGTAAGTAACACTGAGAATCTTAACATTAGAAGTGAAGATTTTTTTGAAGAAATTAAATTCAAAGAAAACACACCTAAAAAGAATTCTCTTGATCTTTCATCACTTGATTTATCAGTTCGTTCATTAAATGCGCTTCATCGCGCTCATTATTACAAAGTATCTGATATTCAAGAATTAACTCGCGAAGAACTTGAAAATATTAAAAATTTAGGAAAAAAATCAGTTCAAGAAATTATTGAAAAACTTCGTGAACACAATATTGAACTTAAATTAGGAGAATAATTATGGCAAATCCACATCAAATTTATCGTCGTGATGCAACTTGAAGAAAACATGTATTACGTTCTCAAGTTTCTTCACTAATTTTGCATGGTCACCTTACAACCACTTTGCAACGTGCTAAAGAGTTACGTAAACATGCAGAAAAGTTAATTACTAAAGCTAAAAAAGATACTCTAGCAGCTCGTCGTTATGTTCTTGCTTTTGTACGTCCAGAAATGGTTAAAGAAGGTAAAAAAGAACAACACATTATGCCATATATCTTTGAAACTCTAGCTCCTCGTTTTAAAGATCGTAACGGTGGTTACACTAGAATTGTTAAATTACCTGCACGTCAAGGTGATAGTTCTAAAATGGCAATTATTGAATGAGTTTAGTTTAATTAACTATTACAATAATTAAAAACACCAACCTAGTTGGTGTTTTTTTATTTATTTATATATTTATATTTAACCTTATTCAAAATTTTATTTAACATAAAACTTTTTAATTTCATTTGTAAGATCAATCTTTTTTGTCTTTAATACAACTCCTGATGAAAGAAAAGCGCTTAAGTTGAAATTATCATATGTAAGATGTTTGAGTGAATCATTACCTAAAATAATTCGATTTAAAAAAGCCAGCGAACCATCAGTATTATAAACTCCCGATCCTGATGCTCCGGGTCCATTAGTAGAAAATCAATAAGGAACAACGTCAGAAGGATCGTTGGGATTTGGAGCAAAATAAACACCTTTAAACATATTTTTAGCAGAAGCATTTCCAGGATAAAAAGTTCCCATTTTAGTTGAATAATCAACATCTTGATTAGACCAACTTTGGTTGGAAATTTTTAAATCTCCTAAGCTTTCCATTTTAGTTCAAAAATCTTCGTAATCAGGCAATTGATCAATAACTTTTTGAAATTTATCATGCCAAAGACTATTAATGCCAGAGGTATTTGAAAACATTTCATTTTTGTGTTCTTTTCAATATTGAGCAAGTTCTTTTATATCACTAATAAAACTTTTATAATTAAAATAGAAAATAGCTAAATCTTTACCCTTATTGTCAAAATTTGTAGCTTCTGTAAAATATTTGTCATAATAATGTTTCGCCCAATTATTTATAACTGTCTTATTGGGTAAGGTTTTAAAATTGTGACTTGAATGGTTTTGTCAGATAATATTTTGAGAATGTTCAAGAGCATATTTTTGTGATCAAATTTCAATTAATGGGGAATTACTTAAAGTATGGAACTCCCCATCTTTATAATAACGCATAAACTGGCTTAGTGTTGGTATTCTACCACCACCTCTTGACGCTTGTGCATCATTCATTAACCTTCAAAATTTTTGGTTTTTAGCATTAACGACGTGACTGTTAGTTAGAAAAGCAGCTTTGCCATTTTTTGCATTTAGTAAGACAGCAGTTCCTGCAGAAAAGCGTATATTTCTTTGAAAAATTGGTTCGTATTTGCGATTTTTAGGATCAATTGATCTAAATCCAAAATATTTAAGCAAATAGGTGTTTAACACTTTAGATCTATTGTAATATGTGAAATTATCTTTATCAACTTCGCGGCCGCTAACTAAATTTAAATTTAGTTTGTCTAAAAAATAAATGAAAAGATTTTCGTTTTTTTGTCCTAAAAATGCATTGTCATTTTCTTCTTTAATTCCACCTTTGCTATAGTCAATGTTATATTCAAAATAATTCTTAGATCAATTGAGTTTTGGAGCTATGTAATTTTGTATATTAGTTAAACTATCAAATTTAGACTCAAAAAATTTATCCTTTGCATTAATTAAATTAATGTTGACAGGTGTATCATCATAGTCTATTTCATCAGTTTTTTCAACTTTATTAATGTTTGAAGATTCTTTTTGTTGATTCAATAATTCTTTATTATTTTTGTTAGTTAAATTAATTTGATTTGGCTGATCTACTTTTTGTTTTTTATTAGCATTAAGATCTACATGTGGCAACTCTTTGTTTTCTACCTTTTTTGGTTTAATATTATTATCTTTTGAGTCTGTGTTTTTATTTGACTTTGCAACTTTTTTGTTTTCTACCGCTTTTGGTGGGTTTATCTCCTTGGTAGTGTTAGGATTTTTGATAACAATATTCTTACTTGGGTCATCAGGATAGTTGATATTTGGACCACAAGAAAAAAATGTAACAAGTGGCAATAATGTAATTAGTAGTGCTTTGCCTTTTAATTTCATAATAGCAAATTATATTTATTTTTTTAACGAAATATCTATATTTGTTTAGAAAAAACAAAACCAAATAATTAATTAAATTTGATTTTAGTGTTTGTAAGGACAATTTTTTACATTTTTAGTTGATTGTCCTAAAGATGTTAGTTTTTGTTCAAAAATAGAAGTTATATCTTTAATTGAATTAACAGTTGTGTTAATAGATTCCATTTTATTTGTAAGCTCTATTAAATTATCAATAAGTGCTTCTCATTTTTCAAAACCATATTGAAGCTGAAGATCTAAGTCTTCTTTAATCACATTAGTTTTATTATCATCTATAGATGTTTTTGTATTTAAAGAAGAAGTTTTTTTAATCCAAAAATCAAGATTAAAAATTTGTTCAAGTACTAAAGGGATTCAATGTTTGATTTCATCAAGTTCACTATTTAGTTGTTTGAATTCATTAGTTGCTTTTAAATTAGTTAAACGAATCAATTTAGATTTAAACTCGTTAATTAAATCTTGTTGTTTTTTTGTGTTACTAGGATTGTTAGTAGATAATTTCATTTAAGTCCTAACTGTTGTTTTCAACATTAATTTCAAATTGCTTATAAAAACTATAAATTGCAATATTTTTTAAATATAAAAGTATATATTTTTTATTTAAAAAACATTTAAAGAGTAATTAAATTAGTAAAAAATAATTTGCAATCTACTTAAAAACTAGTAAAATATAAGAGAACATTCAAAATGAAAGAAGGTAAAGTTATGACTCCACACATTAATGCTCCTAAGGGTTCGATAGCAAGTTTGGTTTTGATGCCTGGTGATCCTTTGCGTGCAAAATTTATTGCTGAAAACTTTCTAACAGATGCTGTTTTAGTTTCATCTGTTAGAAACAATTTAATTTATACAGGATTTTACAAAGGTAGAAAAGTTAGTGTGGCATCCTCAGGAATGGGGAGCGGTTCTATTGGCATTTATGCTTATGAATTATTTAAGTTTTATGATGTTGAAAAAATAGTTCGTCTTGGTTCCGCAGGAAGCTACACAAAACGACTTAATGTTCATGATGTAATTCTTGCAAAAGACGTGTATTCTGAAAATTGTTCATTTTCTGAACTATTAACCGGTAAAAAAACACATAAAGCTCAAGCTCATAATGATCTTATTGTAGATATTTTAGGAAAAGCGATAAAAGAAGGCCAACAGTTAACACTTGAAACTGTGCATTCAACTGATGTGTTTTATGCAACACGCCCACTTGAACAAACTATCGAAATTACCAAAGCCTCAGCTGTTGAGATGGAAAGTTATGCTCTATTTACAGTTGCTAATTTCTTGAACAAAAAAGCTGCATCAATTTTGACTATTTCAGACAGCTTAGTAACAGGTGAATCACTTTCTTCTCAAGACCGTGAACAAAGTTTTATTAAAATGATGAAATTAGGACTAGAACTTTCATAATGAATATTGTTGAAATTATTGAAAAAAAATCTCAAAATCAAAAATTAACTAGCCAGGAAATAGAGTTTTTTATTAAAGGTTTCCAAAATGGAACTATCAAGGATTATCAAGCTTCAGCTCTTTTGACAGCTATTTGTATTAATGGAATTTCAGATCAAGAAATTTTTGCTTTAACCCAAGCTATGGTAGAATCTGGAAAAAAATTGGATTTAAGTTCAATTTCTGGATTTAAAATTGATAAGCACTCAACAGGTGGGGTAGGTGATAAATTATCACTTATTATAGGTCCAATTTTAGCTGCTCTGGGTTATAAGTTTCCTAAAATGGCTGGTCGTGGTCTTGGATTTACAGGTGGTACTATAGATAAACTTGAGTCGATCACAAACCTTAATACAGCAATTACTGTTGATAAATTTTTAGCTCAAGTTGATAAAATAGGTCTTGCTATTATTTCACAAAGCAAGCATTTAGTTCCAGCAGATAAAAAATTATATGCTCTTCGTGATGTGACAGGGACTGTGAATTCAATTGGATTGATTGCATCATCTATTATGTCTAAAAAAATTGCAATTGGTTCTGATTTAATTTTGATTGATGTCAAGTTTGGTGATGGTGCATTTATGAAAAAACTTTCAGATGCTAAATTGCTAGCTCAAAAACTTGTTGACATTGGAAACCATTTTGGTAAAAAAACTTTTGTTGAAATTACTAATATGTCATTACCATTAGGAAAAATGATTGGAAATAAAAATGAAGTGATTGAAGCTCAAGCTATTTTAGCTGGTAACCAAAAAGATTCACTATCTAAATTTGTTTTTTCAATGGTGGAACGCTTATTAATCAATTGAGGTTCTCATAAAGAAAGTGAGGCAAAACGGTTAATACAGCAAACTATTGACTCAGGGTCCGCTTTGGAAAAATTCAATCAAATGATTATAGCTCAAGGTGGAAACCCAAAAGAAATTACTTCTTTTGATTTTTGAACTCCAGCTCATAAATATGAGGTTCGTGCACAACAAGGTGGATATGTTAAATGAGAATCAGCGCTTGCTTTTGGTAAAATAGCTCACCAACTTGGAAGTGGTCGTAGTTTTAAAGATGATGAAATTGACAACGATGCAGGGGTTCAATTGTTTTGTGAGAACGGTGACTATGTTGTTGAAGATCAAGTTCTTTTTGTACTATATTCATCTAAAGAAATTCCCATTGATCAACTTCAACCTTTAATTGAACAATCATATTCTATTATTGACAAACCACACAAAGCAAAAATGTTTTGAGGGAGTTATAGTTAATGGATTTAAAAAAACTAGTTGATCACACTTTGCTCAAAGCAGAAGCAACTTCTAAGGATATAGCAACCTTAGTATCACAAGCAAAACAATACGGTTTTGGTCATATTTGTGTAAATTCGGGCTGAGTTAAATATGCAAAAGAGCAACTTGGCGATGCACCTATAGGCATTGTAGCTGTTGTAGGATTTCCATTGGGAGCAAACATAACTCAAATTAAAGTCCATGAGGCTGAACTTGCCATCCGTCATGGAGCTGATGAAGTTGATATGGTTATCAATGTTGGTAAACTCAAAGAGGATAACTTTGAATATGTGCTTAATGAAATTAAACAAGTAAAAAAAGCAATTGGCACTAAAATTTTAAAAGTTATTGTTGAAACTGCTTTGTTAACTCAACAACAAATTATCAAGGTTTCACAATTGGTTGCAACAAGTGGCGCTGATTTTGTTAAAACATCAACAGGTTTTTCTTATCGTGGAGCAACTTTGGAAGATATCCGAATTATTAAAGAAGCTGTTGGTGATAAAGTGGCAATTAAAGCGGCGGGTGGAATTAAAACTTTAGATGATTTGAAATTATTTTTTGAAAATGGAGCAACTCGCTTTGGAACTTCTTCTTCACTTGCTATTTTTGGATTAGGGAAATCTGAAGGAGGTTATTAATGTTATCAATCATAAATCATCCTTTAGCTCAAATTAAGTTAACAAAATTACGACAGCCGAGTTTGCAAACTGAATTTCGCCAATTAATGCATGAAATTGGTTTGTTTTTAGCAATAAAAGTTTTTGAAAAATATCAAAGTCGTGATATAATTGCTAAAAGCAAAATAGGTTATGAATTTGTAGGACAAAGTTTTACTAAATCAATTTTATTAGTACCTATTTTACGAGCTGGTCTTGGTTTGGTTTCTGCTTTTACAGAAGTAGAACCTAATGTCCGAATAGCGCATTTAGGACTAGAACGCCAAAGTGATTTGAACATCACCACTTATTTAGATAAGTTACCAGTTAGCAATGATGATTTTACTGTAGTACTTGATCCAATGCTTGCAACAGGTCATTCTTTAAAAGTTGCAATAGATAGATTGAAAGAATTAGGACACAAAAATATTGTTGTTGCAAGTGTGATTGCTGCTCCTGAAGGGGTTAGGTATCTTGAACAACATCATAGTGATGTAGATATTTATACTATTTCTCTTGATCAAAAATTAAATGAAAAAGGTTACATTATTCCTGGATTGGGTGATGCGGGAGATAGACTTTATTAATTTATAAATTATATTAAAGGAAAAAAAATGAGTGCAATTTATTATCACCGGAACATCATTTTTAAAATGAGTGTCACTGGAATCTTGCTATCAATATCAATTTTATTTCTTTATTTTTCACACACATTCCTCACTTGACCAATATTTTATCAAATAGGACTTAAAGTTGATTTGTCAACTTTGTTTATTTTACCTATTTTTATGCTTGCAGGTTGAGAACTTGGATGAATAGCCTTGATTATTAGGTTTTTGTTGGGGCCATTTATTATACCAATGCCCTTGCATATTGGTTATTTTTCTCATTTTGTTTTTTTATTAGCATCTATTTTTTTTATTTTTATCTTTTTAGGTTTAGATTTCTTATTAAATAATATATTTAATAAAAGAAATAAAACTAATCAAGAAAACAATATTGTAATGAAGAAAACTAAAATTAAAAGAAGACACATCAATTTGGCAATTTCATTATTTGGGACAACATTGTTGACATCTTTTATCATGACATTATTAAATGGTTTGTTTATTAGTCCAGTTTTTTTCAATCTTTATGGCGTTTCAAATAGTAATAGTTTTTTATATGTGCAAAATCAATGGTCTAATATATCGAAAATCATGTTTAAAAGCGATAATTTTAGTTATTGAGCATTTGTTTTTGTTTTATATTTTCCATTTAATTTAGTTAATTTTTCAATTAGTTCTATTTTGGCGATGCCGCTTTATTTTGTAATAAAAATTTTTCAAAAACGTAATGGTTTTTAGTTTAGTTATTCATTTTATTAATTAGTATTTGAATAATAAAGAATGAGTTCAAGAATTTTGTTTTAGTCAAAGATGCTATAATTTTTAATTTGGACTTTCAAAACAGATATAACAAAATATAAGGAATTTATCATGACACAAGAAAAAGATAGTTATCTTAAATACAAATTTATACCAGTAAACAAAAATGTTTATTTTAATGGTACACACGAAACTTTTCATACCACTTTCGATAAACATTCAATAATCAAACATTTTAAAGAGTTAGAGGAATTTATAGGAATAAGTGGTTTAAAAAATACCAAAGCAGTTTTTATTTATCCAAAAAATGAAACAAATAATATAAATTCTTTAGATGATATTTACGAATATGGTTCATTAATTGAAATTGTTGAATTTGAGGTAAAAACAGATTCAAAAGGTCAATGGAACTCTGTTGATATTAGTTTTGTTGTTTTGAATAAAGTAAAAATTATTAGTTTTAGCAATAAAACAATGAATAATTTATTATTAGGTAGTGTAAAAACTGCTCGTGAAACAACAAGTCAAAGAGATATTACAATTCAAGTTTTAAAGTCTATGATTGACTCAGTAAAAAATAAAAGTAATTTTTCAGATTCTTCAGTTTTAACACATATAATCAAAAATTTTGAAAGTTTTGCCCAAGCAACAACAACTCCCGAACTAATTAAGGAAGTAATTAACTTATTGGCTAGTTCAGATGCATTTAGTTATTTGCAAAAATGCGATATATTCTCTTTTAATAGTTATGTTTCAAAAATAAAATATATTGCAAAAGCTATTCATGCTTTAGAGCAAAATGCCGATTTAGAAGAAGAAATCAATACAATTTTGAAGTCTAACTTAGATCGTCAACAAACAGAATTTATTTTAAGAGAAAAAATTAAAGCAATTCGCAAACGTTTAGGTGAAGACCAGCGTTATGATGATATGCTTGAAGATAAACTCAATTCAGACTTAGGTCGAAAACAATATCCAATCGATACACACGAAACTGTAAGGCGTGAAATTCAAAAATTAAAGGGTATGATGTCATCTTCTCCTGAAGCTGGAATTACAAAAAATTATATAGATTTAGTGATGCAGTTACCTTGAAGAAAAGTATCAATGGATCATCTTGATTTAGAATCTGTTAAAAAACAACTAGACAACGATCATTTCGGACTGACAGAAATTAAAAAACGGATTGTTGAATATTTGGCCACTCTAATTCATCGTAGAGAGAGTCAAAAATCTACTGGTTTTAAAATTGAAACTATTGGTGATGAAAATATTGATCACTCTTTGTTTGTGAATCAAAAACGTAATAAATTAAAAAAAATGTCATCAATGCCTATTTTAACTTTGGTAGGTCCTCCTGGAACTGGTAAAACATCTATTGCACGTTCAATCGCTGATGCTTTAGGTAAAGAATTTGTCAAAATTTCACTTGGTGGTGTAGGTGATGAATCAGAATTACGTGGACATCGCCGTACTTATGTAGGAGCAATGCCTGGCAAAATTGTGCGAGCTATTAAAAAAGCTGGAGTTTCTAATCCTTTAATTTTGCTTGATGAAATCGACAAATTAGCGCCTGCTAGCCATCGTGGCGATCCAGCAGCCGCTATGTTAGAAATTTTAGATCCTGAACAAAATCGTTTTTTTCAAGACAACTATTTAGAAATTGAATATGATTTATCTAAAGTTATGTTTGTTGCTACAGCAAATTCATGAGAGACCATTCCAGAACCATTATTGGATAGGGTAGAAATTATCGAACTTTCTTCTTATACATTTTTAGAAAAAATTGATATTGCTAAAAATTACTTAATTCCACAAGTTTTATCTGAAAATACATTAGATTCAAAATATTTTCAAATTAGTGATAAAACCATTGATTATGTTGTAAAACGTTACACTTATGAACCTGGAGTTAGAGAATTAAAACGTGTTTTTGACAAAATGGCTCGTAAAATCATTGTACTTTTACTAAATGGTGAAATTAAAGATTCTAAATATAAAATTAGTCAAGATAATGTCGAACAATTATTGGGTATTACTAAATTCGACCCAGATGATCTTGACAAAAAATCACAACCCGGAGTTGTAAATGGTCTTAGTTATTCCACTTATGGTGGTTCTGCTTTACAAATAGAAGTTGTTATAAGTCCTGGTCAAGGTGATATTAAATTAACCGGACAACTAAAAGATGTGATGCAAGAATCTGCTAGAATTGCTTTATCATATGTGCAAGCTAATTCTAAAAAATTTGGAATTAATTTTGACTTTGGAGCAAATCAATTTCATATTCATGTTCCAGAAGGTGCTGTTCCAAAAGATGGGCCTTCAGCTGGTGTCACCTTTACAACTGCAATTATCTCTGCATTACTTAATAAAGCAGTTCCATATGAAATTGCAATGACAGGTGAAATTACCTTACATGGAAAAGTTTTACAAATTGGTGGTTTAAAAGAAAAATCACTTGGTGCCTTTAAAAGTGGTATTAAAACTATTTTTATTCCAAAATCTAATGAAAAACATCTTCCTGATATTCCAAAAGAAGTTCATAAAACTATTAAATTTATTCCAGTTACTAATTATGAACAAATTTACAAAAATATTTTTAAATAATTTCGTTTATTTTGGTTCTAAAAAAGCGCTTTTTGAATAAAACACTATTAATTATTTTATTTTTTAGTGTTTTTTTGTTAAAATTTAGCACTTAAGACTTAATGTGGATAGGAAATAGTTGAAAGGCTATTCTTTGGTGGTTTTAAGTACTTAAAGACAATCAAAATAAATCATTTATAAGAAAGGATTCATTATGGCAAAACAAGATTTTGATCGTAGTAAAGAACATATTAATATTGGTACCATTGGACACGTTGACCATGGTAAAACAACTTTAACCGCAGCTATTTCAACTGTGCTTTCTAAAAAAGGATTAGCTGAAGCTAAAGATTACGCTTCAATCGATGCTGCTCCTGAAGAAAAAGCTAGAGGTATTACCATTAATACCGCTCACATCGAGTACAGCACTGATAAAAGACACTATGCTCACGTTGACTGTCCAGGTCATGCTGACTACATTAAAAATATGATTACTGGGGCTGCTCAAATGGATGGAGCAATTCTAGTTGTTGCTGCAACTGATGGACCAATGCCTCAAACTCGTGAACACATTTTGCTTTCTAAACAAGTTGGTGTTCCAAAAATGGTTGTATTTTTAAACAAAGTTGACATGCTTGAAGGTGAAGAAGAAATGATCGACCTTGTTGAGGTTGAAATTCGTGACTTGCTTTCATCATACGACTTTGATGGAGATAACACACCTATCGTTCGTGGTTCAGCGAAATTAGCTCTTGAAGGAAAACCTGAATGAGAAGCTAAAATTCACGAATTAATGGATGCAGTTGATACTTGAATCGACTCACCTGTGCGTGAAATGGACAAACCATTCTTAATGGCAGTTGAAGACGTTTTCACAATTACTGGTCGTGGAACTGTTGCAACTGGTAAAGTTGAGCGTGGACAAGTTAAATTAAACGAAGAAGTTGAAATTATCGGATTTAACAACGAACCTAAAAAAACTGTTGTTACCGGAATTGAAATGTTTAACAAAAACTTACAATCAGCTATGGCAGGGGACAATGCTGGTGTTCTACTACGTGGTATTGATCGTAAAGACATTGAACGTGGACAAGTTATTGCAAAACCAAAAACCATCGTTCCTCACACTCGTTTTAAAGCAGCTGTTTATGTTCTTAAAAAAGAAGAAGGTGGACGTCACACTCCATTTTTCAAAAACTACAAACCTCAATTTTACTTTAGAACTACTGACGTAACTGGTGGATTAGAATTTGATGCCGAAATGGTTGTACCAGGTGACAATATTGATTTAACTGTTGAACTTATTGCACCTATTGCTGTTGAGCAAGGAACCAAATTCTCTATCCGTGAAGGTGGAAGAACTGTTGGTGCTGGAACTGTTACCGAAATTCTAAAATAGTAGTTTTTTCAAAATCATATAATACAAAAACCAAAGTTTTACTTTGGTATTTTCTTTTATTTTTTTAAGAATCTGTTAAAAATAAAAACTAGTAATTTCAAATTTTTAGATTTTCAATTACTAGTTTTTGAAGAAAAACCTTCAAAATGCTTTGACTTTTTATTTTAAAATTAGTATAATTTAAATTAATAAACTAATTTATTTTTTTAAAAACAATTAATAAAGGACAATATGAATCAATTTAATTGAGATTACCCCTATGTAGTAAATTATGATAAAAACAATAAAATTAATATTGTGTTTTGTCATGGTTTTAACTCAAATCACAATGTTTTTTGATCTGCTGTGGCAGATTTAAAAGATGTTAATTATTTTTCATTTACTTTACCAGGGTGCAATATGACACCTGCAATGCCACACCAGCTGAATATGGAGTATTATGCTCATGAATTGGTACGCTTTATCAAAGCTCTCAATCTTAAAGATGTAATTTTAGTTGGTCACTCTATGGGAGCTGGTAATGCTGCCTTAGTTTATAAATTAATTCCTGAATTAATTAAAAAAATTGTCTTTATTGGTCCAATGAATAAAGCAAATATGCCATTAGCTCAATTATTTAAAGACAATTTTTTTCCAAAAACACCTCAGCAAATGTTGGATTTTATGACTATTTATGAATATGACAAAGAAAAATACAAAGATCCAAAATGACTTGAATGAGCAACAGCTACTTTTGATTATGAATATCATAATAATGACAACATTGTGGCCTTAGGGATGACTTTGCCACAAGATTATATTATGGACAAAATTGACGAAGGTCTTAAACAAGTTAGTTGTCCAGCGTTACTAGTTCTTGGTGAAAATGATGG
>NZ_JBXGGF010000005.1:0-8757 GCF_056854695.1 Mesomycoplasma sp. | reverse complement strand
GTTTTGGAAAATACTTGCAAAATAAAAATAAAATTTACAAATTTTATAAAAAAGTTTATAATAATATAGAGTTAAATAATTCATTAAATTCAAAATTATAGTCTTTTAAAACTAATCAAAATTCAATTAGTTTTGTTTATTGATTGTTCTAAAATAAAAAAATCAAAAAAAATTTATTAAAAAAATAAAAATGTGCTATAATTTGATATTTGCTTTTGTAGAAATAATTAAATTTTAAATACAAAAGTTAAAAAAAACTTTTTTACTCAAAAAATGAAAAAAAGTGTTAAAATATCTTAAATCATAAAAGTAGTATTTATAGCTCGAGTGGCGAAATGGTAGACGCAAGGGACTTAAAATCCCTTGGGAGTATTCCCGTGCTGGTTCAAGTCCAGTCTCGAGCACCAAGTGCGCCCTTAGCTCAGCAGGTAGAGCAAATGACTTTTAATCATTGGGTCAGAGGTTCAAATCCTCTAGGGCGTACCATTTCATTAAATGACCAACTTTTATGATTTTTTTATTATTTATTAATTTTGAGAAAGGAGAGTTATGAAAAAAATTGCTGTTTTAACATCAGGTGGTGATTCACCAGGAATGAATAGTGCTATAGCTGCTATTTTAAAAACCGCTGCTAGATACAATGTAGAAGTTTTACCTATTGAAAATGGATACACTGGGATTTTTTCAAGTGAGTTTGTTCGTAAGACCAATCGTTGACCTTACAATTTTGATAGTCAAGGTGGTACTATTTTAGGTTCAAGTCGGTATCCTGATTTTGCTCTTGAAGAAGTTCAAGAAGTCGCTAAAGGTATTTTAGAAGAAGAAGATGTTGATGGATTGATTGTTATAGGTGGAGATGGTACATACAAAGGAGCCTATCAACTTCATAGATTAGGGTTGAAAGTTGTAGCTTTACCTGGTACTATTGACAATGATATTGCTCGTACTGATTACACTATTGGTTTTGATACAGCTTTAAACACTATTGTTGAAGCGATAGACAAACTAAGAGATACAGCAGCTTCGCACAAACGTTGTTTTATAGTTGAGGTTATGGGTCGTCATTGTCAAGACTTAGCTCTTTATTCAGCGATGGCTACGGGTTCTGAAATTATAATAACTAACACATTTATACCTGATAAAGATGATATAGCAGCGGAAGTTGCAAGATTGTTTAAAACAGGTAGAAAAAGTGTTGTTATTACTGTTAGTGAGAATATTATTGAAGATATTAAAGGTTTAGCGCAACATATTCAGAAAAAAACTAGAATTGATACTCGTGAAGTTGTTTTAGGACATCTTCAAAGAGGTGGTAGACCTTCTGCTTTTGATAGAATATTGGCAACTCAAATGGGAATGAGGGCTGTTGAGGCATTAATTGATGGTGATTCTGGATTTGCAGTAAGTCATAGAAGTGGTGCAATTCTTTTAACCCCTTTGGAAGATGTTTTTGATACAAAAATTACAACTAATGCTACAATAGTTAAGAAAATTACTAAAGTTAATCAATCATAAAAAGGAGAATAATGCGTAAAATTCGTCGTGAACAAATGGCAAAAAGAAGAGAATTACGTCGTTTAAAAACTTCTAAACTTGCTAAAAAATTAAATGCTAAAAAATTAGCAGTTAAATAATTTTTAAACCACTATATTCGATAGTGGTTTTTTTATTTGCAATAAAAACTATTGTTTACAAATAATATTTTATAATTAATTGAAAATAAAAAAAAGTTATGAATAAGTTTGTTAAATTTTTAATTACAATATTTTCACTCGCCACTTTAGGAGTTGGTGGTTATTTTGTTTATGATAAAGTCATTATAAACTATTTTAAACAGCCACAAGAGTCAAAAAATGAATCTAAAGGTTTAGTATCTAAAAATTCTAAAGCTGTAAACCCTACAAAACAAATAAATAATGATTTTCAAAAAGAATTATCTAAAGGAGACAAAACTCAGTTAGGGCAAAAACCACAATCCAAAGCAAATGAAAATAAGCAAAAAGATTTAGTTTCATTTACATCTATCTCAAATCAAGATTTAGAACGAGCAAAATCTATGAAAAATGATTTGCCTAAAAACTCTTTAAGTTTTGATATTGATTTTGGAAACGGCTTTGTGGGCAAAGAAAATGATCAACGATTTTTAGGCAAAGCTAATGATGGTTTGTATGTCTATAATTTAAATGAAAATGATATTGAAAAGCATGTTTTAGCTGATGAAAAAACTAAGTATAAAATTTTAAATCAAGAATTTAACATTTTTGATAAGGAAAACCGTAAATTAATTTACAAACTCGATTACATGGGTGTTTATAACCAAAAAATTAGCAATATTGATCCTAAAAATGAAAATATTTTTAAAAGAAATATTCGTATAGCAAACGGAACAGCAACTATTTTAGATGCAAATAATGAAAAAACCTTATTAATCACAAACCGTCACGTTTTATGAACAAAGATAAAAACGCAAAATAAAAAAAATAAAGATGTTAATTTTTGAAATCTCCCAAGTGATGATATTTTTAAATGATATGACAACGGCCAAGTTCATATTTTAAAATATAACGATTTAGCACTTTTATTTTATGTTAAACAAACTATTGAACAAAACTTAGAAGAACAAAAAACTCATAATATTAAAATTGAAGACAAAGAGGAACAAGCTAGAAAACAACAAGTTTTTTTCAAAGAATTTTTAGATCCTTATTTTGAGGTTGTAACTAAATTTGACAACAAACAAGCAGATGTTGGTTTATTTTACTTTAAACATAAACATTTTATTGAAGATATTCAAAAATTAGCTGATTTTTTTAAAAAACCTTCGGAAAGCACTTGGGCTGGAATAAAGTTTAGTAATCAAGATGTTATTGATAAAATAAAAACAAACTTTTTAAGTAAATATCAAGATTTTATTACTTTTTGAGAAAGTATGGTTAAAGCTAAACCGGTTGTTATTTCTGATAAGTTATGAAAAATAGGTGATCATAATTATGATAAAATGATTTCTTCATTTTGGCCTAAGGCTACCCTTATTAAAAATATATTTAAGGGAGTTTATGCATCAACTACAGAAGTTTCTAATAAATCAGTTGCTTTGTTTTTTTATGCTACTAATGGCCCAGGAGCAAGTGGAAGTGGAGTTTTTAATTCCAAAGGAGAATTACAATTTTTAAATGCTTTTGGTCTTGTAAATAATAAAAAAAAGCCAATTATTAATCAAAGTAACCAAAGTAAATCGGATGACAATCAAAATAATGGTGAATTTTATGATAATCTCAATACATACATTGCAATTTCAGGTGGAGTTCCTTTTGTAACTGAACAATATAACTTGAAAAAAGAAATAGAAAAATTTTATCCTAGCAATCAAAAAGATTTTGAGCAAATCCATTTGATTCCCAAAATTACAACTAGCAAAGAGATTGTATTACAAAATAATTAAAAAATTAAATAATTATAAAAATAAAAACCCCTCTTTTTGAAGAGGGGTTTAGTTTCATACCGGCGCACCAGTTTATAGAATTATTATGAGAAAGGGCTATCATATGCCTGGTATTTAAATAATATTTATTATTGAATTATTTAAAATCTCATAATATTTTATGAAATCAATGTTATTATAACCTAGATTTGAAAAAAAACAAAGTAAAAAAACAAGATTTTTATTTTATTATCCAATTAAAATCTAAATTTTATAAAAAAGAATTATTTAAACTAAACTTTCAAGAGATATAGTAAAAAACAAGAACAATTTTTACTTTTTTTTGTTTATTTTATTTAGTTTTATAAATTATATTTTGATTATTAATTAATGCTATAATTACATAAAATAAAAAAATCAAAGGAGAGTTATGGAAACTAAAATAATTGCGCGCTTACGAGCTTTATCCCTCGATATGATAAATGGCGCTGGAAATGGTCATATTGGTATGGCTCTTGGAGCAACAGAAATTTTTTATACTTTATTAGCTAAGGAATTAAATTTTTCTCAAATCCAACCAGGACATCAAAAATGAATTAATCGAGATCGTTTTGTGCTTTCTGCAGGTCATGGTTCTGCTGGAATATATAGTGTTTATCGTTTTTTAGGCCTACTTTCCGATGAAGATATCAGAAATCATAAGCAATTTGGTTCAAAAACACCTTCACACCCTGAAATTGACAAATTCGATTATGTTGATGCTTCCACAGGACCACTTGGGCAAGGTTTAGCTATGGCTATTGGGATGGCTTATGCAGAAAAATTTGTAGCAAATAAATTTAACAAAACGGATTTACAAATTATCGATCATTTTGTTTATGCTCTTTGTGGTGATGGTGATTTTCAAGAAGGTGTTGGTTTAGAAGCGCTTGCTTTTGCAGGTACCAATAAACTTGACAATTTAATTGTTATCCATGATTACAATGAAGTTCAAATAGATTCAAGAAGTTCTGTTGTAAATAATGTTGATTTTGCTAAATACTTTGAATCAATTGGTTTTAGACCTATTATTTTAAAAGGTAATAGTGTTGCAGAAATTTCAAAAGCAATTGCTGAAGCCAAATTAGCAAATTTTCCTGTATATATTCAAGTACCAACAACTATTGCATATGGAACTAATGTAGCAGATAAACCTGTAGGTCATCATGGATTTTTAAACATCGAACAAACTATTGAATACAAAAGAAAACTAGGGCTTACAGATACAACTCCATTTTTTGCTGAACAAGAATTTTTAGAACAAGGCCAAAAAATTATGGCTCAAAAACATGATAAGTATCAACAATGAGTTGCTAAATTAGAAGCTTACAAACAACAATATAAAACTGATTTTTCTAAGCTTGAGGAACTTATTGAAGGAAAAGTAGAATATCAAATTAGTGACTTTGAATTTACTATTTCTAACGTTGCCACTAGAAATTATGTTGGTCAAATATTTTCTCAATTAGATCATTTTGATTTTTTGATTGGTGGAAGTGCGGATTTGGTTGCTGCAACTAAAGTAAAGTTAAGACCTGATAAAAATATTGTCTATGGAATTCGCGAATTTGCTATGACTGCCATTAATAATGGAATTATGCTTTATAGCAAGGCTTTTCGCGCAGTAAGTTCTACTTTTTTAACATTTGCAGATTATGCAAAATCTGCTATTAGAATGGCTGCGCTAATGAAATTACCTGCTTTATTTGTTTACAGTCATGACTCTTACCAAGTTGGGGGTGATGGTCCAACACACCAACCTGTTGATCAAATTGGTATGCTACGACTTGTTCCAAATTTAAACGTAATTCGACCTTGTGATGAATCAGAGATGCTAACAGCATTTAAATTTGCATTAGCAAAACAAGATGAACCAACCGCAATTATTTCAACTCGTCAATATATTAAATCATTTAATTTAGCACCAAAAAACTTTAAAGCAGCTTATTTGATTTCTGATAACCAAAATTTTGACATAAGTTTGCTAGCTTCTGGTTCAGAGGTGCAACTAGCCTTTGAATTAGCAAAAAAACTCTATGAATCTCAAGGAGTTGTTGCCAATGTTATTTCCGTTCCTTATTTGCAAGGTCTTGTTGATAACCAAGATTTAATTACTGAACTCAAAATTGATCAAAAACCAGCTTTTGCCATTGAAGCTACAAATGATTCGTTATGATACAAACTAGCTCGGTTTACTCGTTTTGAAGCTCACTTAGCAGCTAACTTTGGAGAAAGTGCTCCAGGTGATGTTGTTTATGAACGCCAAGGATTTTCGATTCCAAATCTTAGTGGAAAAATTAAAGAATTTTTAATCAAAAAATTGTAAACATATTTAAATATTTTTGATGTATCAAAATAAATTTGAAAAAGTAAAACTTAAATATTGTTGAAAAAGTAAAAAAATGTAGTTATTAATAAATATTAATAAGTTATAAGCTTAAATTACTACAAACGCACTTTACTAATTAATTTATTTATTTAAAAGGTGATTTTTATATAAAAAAGTAAAAAAGTTTATAATAAAAGATTACAATTGAATAGCAAGTTTTGGAAGGTAGAGCAATTATGGTTTTGAGATTAACCAAAAAAACTAAAATTATTATTGGCCTACTAGGTACTATTGTTGCAGTGCCTGCTATTTTTGCTATATCTGAATCATCTAATAATTTCGATATAGGATATGTCTCTAATGTTTATTATTCTTCTTCAGCTCCTTCTATTATTTTAAAAAACAAACCTAATGACACTAGTTTTTCTAGTCCAGTTTCTAATTCAGAATACGTTAAACCTCCAGTTGTTAAAAAACCTGCAGTAATAATTAAAACTGATGAAGTAGAAGCTCCAAAGAAACTACCTAAAAAAGAAGAACCACCTAAAATTATCAAGACACCTGTAGTTAAAAAAGAAGTTCAAATTGTTAAAATTGTCCAAGTCACACCTCCACCTCCAAAGGTAAAGGTTGAAGACAAACCAGCAACAAAACCTAAACCTATAGTTAAAGATGTTGTAAATCGTGTGCAACCTAAAGTTGTCGAAGTTCCTGCTGTTATACCAATTCCACAAGCGAAGGCTGAAGAACCTAAAAAGGCAACACTTAGTTTAACACCGATAACAGCAGATACTGTTCCTCAAATTATAACTACTCTTAATTCTCCATCTTCAGTAGCTAAAGGTGATATTGAAAAATTAAAAAACTTAGCAGAAGAACGTCGAACTAAAGCATTAGAAGTGGCCATTAATGACACTCAAAGACAAATAAATTTTATAAAAAGTCAGCTTGAAGAGATGGATAGGTCTAATAAGGAACAACTTCAGAAATTCAAAGACACAAAAGCTAGCGAATCTGAGATTGCGCGTTACAATCAAGCTTATGGAGATGAAAGAGCACCGTGAGAAAGTGATCTTGAAAAAGAACAAGATAAACTTGATAGACTAAATAATTTTAATGTAAATAATTTTACACAAGATGAAATTATTTATTTAAAACAAGGTCAACTTCCATCTCAAAGATCACCATTTGAATGAGAATACATCGATCCAAGTCAAGATCCTGTAGTTAAAGAAGGTCGTGAACAAAATAGTAAACGCGTTCTTAATATTCCAGGTTTTTCGGAAAGAGATCCAGAAAGTATTGGCAAAGGTGTTTATGAAGGCTGAACTAAACAAGACATTAGTAAGCAATTTAGTAGTTCAGAACAAATAAGTGGAATTAATGGAACAAGTGTATCTATTCAAGAGTATACACCAAATGAGAAAAACCCAGATTTTTCAACAAAAAAACCAGTTCGTCAAATAACTCTAGATGCTAAAGATAAAACTGCTTTCGATTCATTTGCTGAGCTTCTCAAAACAGAGGGTGACAAGTTAAAACTTGACATAGTTACCATTAAAAATATAGGTGAATCAGAGACTCAAGACATTAGCGAAATTATAAAAGCACTACCAGAGAGTGTTCAAGGATTGAATTTATATGTAGATAATACAAATTCACTTAAGGGTCTTCGAAGCTTAGAAGGTCGTCATCTTAAAGAATTAGCTTTACTTACAAATAATACTAATGTTTTTACTACTGATCCAAATTGAGAAATTAACCCAAATGCAGTCAAAGATGTAGATTTAATTAGTTTTGATTACTTTGATCCACATGATCCTGATTTATACATATCATCAGGAGAACAAATTCCTTCATCAATTATTTTTAATACTTTACGTTGAGATAAAAATGATAAAATTGAACAAGTAAACGAAGGTCTCCAAATAGTTTTTGGTAGCAAAATTTACCAACGAGTTTTTGAAGGAAATGCTGCAAAAAAAGGTAATTATCCCGATAACTTAGATTTTTCAGATTCAACTAGCATAAAAACTCTTAAAGGTATTGATTTTAACACTTTGGATAAACTATTTGACAATAACATAAAGAATTGAAAATATGAAGACGACCCAAGTATAACTTACAAAAAGCCAGATAATATTCAGTTTAATAGCGTTGCTTTTGGAGCTACTAAAAAAGGTGACAATGACGTTTATGAAGCACAAATAAGTGATTTTCAAAATGCTAATTTTACAACCAGATTAGGTTATAAAGGTGATAAAGCACCAACAATAAAAATCAAGGATTCAACAGGTAAGGTTCTTAAAGATATTTTATTTTACTTAGACGGAGATGTGAATTTAATTCAAGGAGATGTTGAAGATGAACTTACACAATTTATTTCAGCAGCTAACACCGATTGAAACACTTTTAACAAGATTATAGTTAGTTCTCAAGAGGTAAAAGACAAACTAGGTTCATCTATTTCAGGGATACCTATTGAAGTTCAAACTAGTTAATTAATAAAGGTTTTGTTTAAAATTTAATTAGTGTTTTGTATAATTTGAATATATTGCAAAAAATAACTTAAATATTTGTTTATTTATTTACTTTTTTTATTATAATTTTTAATTTATAAAAAAACAAAGCTATGAGGATATTTTCACTTTTTTTCACATAGTTTTTTTTTTTTTTTTTGTTTTATACTTTAATGAAAATTAAAAAATATTAGGAAACTTGAATGGCTAAAAAACAAAATTCCCAAAGTAAAAAAATCGACCAAGTAATTATTAAAAACAATCGTATTAAAAAAATGATTGCAGCTAGTGGAGCTCTAACTGCAGCGTCTGTTGCTATCGCTCCTTATTTGATGAAAATTCTAAAAACTCAAGATATTTTCATCAATAATTTTGTAGCAAGTGATGTCACAGGAAATACTGCAAGTTTTGCATTTGATCTTCAAGGTGAAAATAAAAAAATTAATGCA